>DASXHV010000174.1:0-15711 GCA_036488285.1 Jatrophihabitans sp.
CTCCGCCGTGGGTGACCACCGCGATCTTGTACCCGTACCCCCCGCTGCCACCACCAGCCTTGTTGTGCACCCGATTCACCGCATTGCTGCTGCTACACGAGCTGATGGCAAGTACTGGTACCAGTACGGCAGCCAGCAGCCATTTCGGCGTTCGACGGATCATGTCGTTCCCCTTCTCAGGTTTCCACCGGCTCCGGTGGATGAATCAGCGCCGCCTCAGGTGGCGGTCGGGAAGTGATAACTCGCCTCTGCGGCGTGGTGCTGCTCAGGCCAGCGCGAGGTGACAACCTTGCCCCGGGTGTAGAAAGAGACCCCTTCGGGGCCGTGCATATGTTTGTCGCCGAACAGCGAGTCCTTCCAGCCGCCGAAGGAGTAGTAGGCCATCGGCACCGGGATCGGCACGTTGATTCCGATCATCCCGACCTTGACGCCGCGTTGAAAACGTCTGGCCGCGTCCCCGCTCGAGGTGAAGATCGCGGTGCCGTTGCCGTACGGGTTGGCGTTGATCAGCTCGATCGCCTGCTCCACAGTGTCCACACGCAGCACAGCCAGCACCGGGCCGAAGATCTCCTCGCGGTAGACGTCCATCTCGACACCGACGTCGTCGATGACCGTCGGCCCTACGAAGAAACCGTCTTCCAGTCCGGGCACCCGCAGGCCGCGGCCGTCCACGGCCAGCCGAGCGCCTTGATCGGGGCCGGTGCCGATCAGTTCCACGATGCGGTCCTTCGCCGCCTGCGTGACGACCGGACCCATCTCGCTGGCGGCGTCGCGGCCGGAGCCGACCTTGACGGCGTTGGCCTTCACGGTGACGGCCTCAACGAGTGCATCGCCTGCCGAACCGACGGCCACTGCGGCCGAGATCGCCATGCATCGTTCGCCTGCCGATCCGAACGCGGCGGCAACGAGGTGATCGGCGGCGAAGTCGAGATCGGCATCGGGTAGCACGATGGCGTGGTTCTTGGCTCCGCCGAGAGCCTGCACGCGTTTGCCGCCGGCGGTGGCACGCTGATGGATGTACCGGGCGATCGGGGTCGAGCCCACGAACGAAACGGCTGAGACGTCCGGCGAATCGAGCAGCCCGTCGACTGCTTCCTTGTCGCCATGCAGCACGGTGAACACGCCGTCGGGCAATCCGGCTCGTTGCCACAGTTCGGCGACCAGCATCGACGCGGACGGATCGCGCTCGCTCGGCTTGAGCACGAAGCAGTTTCCGCAGGCGATCGCCACCGGATGCATCCACATCGGGACCATCACGGGGAAGTTGAACGGCGTGATTCCAGCGACCACGCCCAATGGTTCGCGGAAGGAGAAAGTGTCGACTCCGGTGGAGACCTGATCGGAGTAGTCGCCCTTGAGCAATTGCGGGATCCCGCAGGCGAATTCGACGACCTCAAGTCCACGCTGCACCTCGCCACGGGCATCGGAAAGCACCTTTCCGTGTTCGTCGGTAACCAACTCGGCGAGTTCGCCGACGTGGCTGTTCACCAACTCCCGGAACGCGAAGAGGATCTTGGCTCGGCGGCTCAGCGATGCCTGCGACCACTCCGCGAAGGCGTCCGACGCGGCTCGGACGGCGTCGGTCACATCCTTCGATGATGCGAGGACGACCTCGGCCTGCTGCTGCCCGGTCGCCGGATTCCACACCGCGGACGTTCGAGAGGAGTTGCCGGTCGTCCTGGCGCCGGCAATCCAGTGCTCGATGACTCTCACGCAGATATCCCTTCTCGCAGATGCACAAAATGCCCCTGCTGGTGTCTGCCCGGTGCGGATGGTGTGACCGTCAGGTAACCGTGCGGGCACATCGTTGTCAAGAGTTTGTCCTTACAATCTTTCTAATGACTTTGTCCTATCGTCATGACATACTCGCGTCATGGCAAAGGGGGACCAGGTCAGAGGCGAGTTCGGAATCGTCGCGCTTGATCGGTCAAGTCCGATCCCGCTCTACTTCCAAGTCGCGCAACATCTCGAACGCGCAATCGAAACGGGTCAGCTGAAACCCGGCATGCGCCTGGACAACGAACTGGACCTGGCCGATCAACTCGGACTGTCCCGCCCGACGATGCGGCGGGCGATGCAACACCTCGTCGACAAGGGCCTGGTCGTACGGCGGCGCGGAGTCGGGACGCGAATCGTGTCCCCCAAGGTCCGCCGGTCGCTGGAATTGTCCAGCCTGCACGACGATCTGACGCGTGACGACCAGCGTCCCGAGACGAAGGTGCTGTCCTTCGGCGAGGAGCCGGCGAACGGCGAGGTAGCTCTGGCGCTCGGCGTCGGGGAAGGTACCCCGGTGCTGGTGTTCGTACGGTTGCGGTCGGCCATGGATCAGCCCATTGCCAAAATGACGAATTACTTACCTATCGGCCTGCTGGATCTCACTGGCGAGAGCCTCGAATCTGCCGGCTTGTACGCACTCATCAGAGCAGCCGGGATCCAGCTGCACTCGGCCACGCAGGTCATCGGAGCACGCAACGCAAGCAGCGCGGAGGCTCGCCTGCTCGGCGAGAGTCGGGCGGCGGCCCTGCTCACCATGCAGCGCACCACCTTCGACGACCATGGCGCGGTCGTCGAGTACGGCACCCACATCTACGCTGCGACTCGATACAGCTTCCAGCTGAGCCTGCTGTCTCCCTAGCCTGCGGCATCCTGGTCGAAGCCCTGCGGCACCCTGGTCGAAGCCTGCGGCACCCGGCGAGACCGTAATGCTGCTGTTAGCCCACCGTGATCGGTAGCGGGTCGCTGACCAGGTAGAAGGTGCCCCCGGTAGCGGGGTTCGATCCAGTGGCTGGCCCCGGCCCCCCGTCCGCGGCGTTGTTCAGCGCATCGACGTGGTACCCGAGCACGGCGACGAGGGCGTAGCTACCGGCTGGCAGAGCTGCGGCTCCGCTACCGGCCGCGGCGCTCGCGCAGGCGGTCAGCGTGATCGAGGTGGGCACCACCTGCAGTGGCTTCACCGAACCTGACGGCAACGGAAGCGGCATCAGGTAGTCCGGCCGGGCGCCACCGGATTTGCCGACGACCCGGTTGCCCTGGGTGATCAGCAGGCTCGACAGGGATGGTCCGGTCACGATGCGCGGGCCGCCAGTTGTCACTTTCAGCGTCGCCTGCACGCTGATCGTCGCCCCGGGCGCGGCAGTTGCCGGGCCGGTCAAATGCACCTGCGCTATCGAGGACGCTGGACCGGAACTGACCGGCAGCTGTCCGCAGCCCTGTCCTGGATTCACGATGCTCTGCTCCGTCCGGTTAGTTTTTCCGCCGGACGACCCGGACGACCCAAAGGACCCGGACGACCCGGACGAGCCGCTGTGAGCCGTCGACGAGCACCCAGCGAGCACGAAGGCACCCAGTGCGATCACAGCCATGATGGGCTTCATCAGAACCATTTGACCACCCCTGGGAAACAGATGCGATCAACCCTCCAAAGCACTGCAAGCAAGGCATACGTGATACCAGCGTGAAGTTTTGACGACCAGCTTGCGCACCTTGTCACGATGGGTGAACACTCCGCCGTTATAGCTAGGGCGGCCCGCGCGTCAGCGTGGACCGAGGTCGTCTCTGGGGGTCTCATGGCTCGGTCTCGAGTGCGTTCGACAGTCACATTCCTCGCAACCGCGGCCTTGATCGTGCCGCTCCTGGTCGCAATCTCACCGCCGGGGCAGGCGGCTCCGAAACCGGCCGACGACACACCTGTGCTGCTCACGCCAAAGGGCGAGCACGACAACGGCGCGGACGAGGCCGGCTTCGACAAGCTGCGCGATGCCTACTACTGGAGCCGGCTGCTTTCCGGCGACAACCAGCTGACGCTGGATCAAGCTGCCGGACTACGCAGCACCGCATCGACGAACTCGAACAAGATTTCCACCGACAACCAGAAGGGCGCCACCCGCGGTGGCACTTGGGCCCAGGTCGGACCTAACCCGATCGTCCAGAACGGCCGCACAACCAATGCATTCCAGGCGGTCGCCGGACGGATCGGCGCCCTGGCCATCCGCAAGGACGGGACGATCATCCTGGGCGCTGCACAGGGCGGTGTATGGACTTACGACGCGACGACCGGCACCTGGATCTCGCGCACCAAGGACAGCGACACGCAGTCCGTCGGTGCCCTGGCGATCGCACCGAGCGACGACAACGTGGTTTACATGGGTTCCGGTGAAGGAGCGCTGTCCGGCGACAGTTACTTCGGCGACGGTGTGTATCGCTCCACCGACGGCGGTGTGACCTGGAAGCATGTGTCCACCCTGTTCACCGGCCAAGCGGTGTCAGCTATTGCAGTCGACCCCGCAAACGCCAACCACCTGTTCGCCGCGACCTTGCGCGGTCGCGGCGGCGCCCGCCGGACAACGGCCCCGTCGGCAAAGGCGTACGGCATCTGGGAGTCCACCGACGGTGGCGCGAACTGGAAGCTGCGTAAGGGCACGACCAATGAGTTGCACGGCGCCACCGATCTGGTGATGGACCCGCAGAACTCGAAGGTTCTCTGGGCTTCCTTCTGGGGCGACGCAATCTACCGCTCGACCGACGGTGGCCAGACCTGGAACCCCGCGATGGGCAACCTGCCAACCGGAAACTTTCTCGAGGGCGGCACCCGCTTCGCGCTCGGCATTTCCCGTCCGAGCGCCAGTTCGCCCGCGACCGTCTACACCGGCTTCGACTACTTCGATTCCGCCGGCAAGTACCAGCAGAGTCAGATCTACAAGACCACGACCGATGGAGCTAGCTGGACCGCGACGCCCACCGGAACCGGCAGCGATTCGATTCTCGGCTACTGCGGTACGCAATGCTTCTACGACAACGTCATCAAGCCAGATCCGACGAACCCGAACGTGGTGTACGTGCTGGGCCTGTACGGCTACACGAACTCGCCACCGTCGGGCGGGGTATGGCGTTCAAAGGACGGCGGGCAGACCTGGAAGAACCTCGGCTACGACCTGCACCCGGACTTCCACGCCTTCGCGTTCCAGCCCAATGACACCCAGCACGTTGCCCTCGGCAACGACGGCGGGGTATGGCAATCGCACACCGGCGGCGGCCGAAACGGCGCCGGCGATCCGCTGTCAACAGCCGATTGGGAGGATCTGAACGGCACCGTCAACCCAACAACCGCCGCGTTGATCCACTCCACCGGTCTGGCCATCGCCCAGTTCTCCAGCATCGCGACGGTGCCCCAGGTGCCGGGACAGTACTGGGGCGGTACGCAGGACAACGGCACGTTGCGCAGCTCATTGGCCAACAGTCGTTGGTTCGATCAATCCAGCGGTGACGGCGGGCAGGTCATCGTCGACCAGTCCACCATCAACCCGCTGAATCCCAGCGCCGCGGCGTACGTCTTCGGCGAATACTTCGGCATCTCGCCGTACCGTTTCAATCCCTCAGAGGTCGGAACGTTCTTCGGCAACGAGGCCATCGACGGCGGTATCAACCTGAACGACCGCGCTGAGTTCTACGTGCCATGGGTACAGAACCGCGGCAACGTCAACCAGATGTTTTACGGCACCTACCGGCTATACCGCAGTGACAACGTCGAGGCGCCCGCAGCAGGTGACGTCCATTTCAACACCATCAGCAATGACCTCACCACCGGCTGCACGCAGGCTGCTCCGAACGGAGCTCGCGGGTGCCTGATAAGTGCGATCGGCCTGGCCGATGCTGGTCAAGGTGTCTACGTCGGAACCGATGACGGCGTTGTGTCGGTGAGCCCGAACGCGGTCTCGTCGAATTCGCCTACCTGGGCCCGGGTGGGCCAGAACCGGTTGCCGAACCGTCCGATCACCCAGTTCGCCGTCGACCGGTCCAACTGGCGGATCGCATACGCGTCCTATGCCGGCTTCGGTGCCGCTACCCCGCATAACCGCGGTCACGTCTTCGCCACCACCGACGGCGGCCAGCATTGGCGCGATGTCAGCGGCAACCTGCCGGACATCCCGGTGAACAGCGTGGTCGTGGATCCGTCCAACGACAACACGGTGTACGCGGGTACCGACGTCGGTGCATTCGTCACCACCAACGGCGGAAAGTCCTGGCAGCGTCTCGGCGCCGGCATGCCCAAGGTGTCGGTGTGGCAACTGGATTACGACCCGAGTCACGGCGTACTCGCTGCCGGGACGCACGGTCGCGGCGCCTACACGCTGACCAACCGCAACGCATTGCCGGCTTTGGTCGTGTCCAAGACCGACAGCGGCGTTCCGGTGGGCCCGGGCCGCAACATCGACTACACCATCACCGTGAAGAACCTGGGCAATGCTGCGGCGACCGGCGTCAAGATCACCGACCCGATCCCGAGAAACACCAGTTTCTCCTTTGCCGGCAATAGAGGCACGGCGCGCAACGGCTCGGTCAGCTGGCAAGGACTGACGGTGCCTGCGGGTGGTTCGGTGTCGGTGACCTACACCGCGCGGATCTCGCCGAAGTTGTCATCCTCGGTGCAGGCGATCGTCAACGACGGCATCACCGTCCGGTCCGACCAGGGTGTCGGTGCGACCGGCAGCCCGCACAGCACACCGATAGCGCCCGCCAACGCGGTCGCCATCGATCCGGCGACGCAGACCGGAGCTGCCAAGGTCGGGGAGTCGGCCAGCTACACCGAGCACCTGACGAACAAGGGCTACCAGGCCGACAGCTACGCATTGACCACCAGCGGGACCTGGACGGCGACGACGTACGACGCAACGTGCACGACGCCGATGACGAGCACGGCGGTCCTGCAGCCCGGCGCATCGGCCGACATCTGTGTCAAGGTTGCGGTTCCGGCTACGGCCGCCAACGACGCCCGCAGTCCGACGACGTTGACCGCAACGTCGACTACGGCCGGATCGGTGAGCGCGTCGGCCACGCTCACCACCATCGCGGTCGCGGTCGATACGTTGCTCGTCGACAACGACACGAACGCGCCGAGAGATAGCGCGCCGTTCTACCAGGCAGCCCTGAATGCCAACGGGACGAAATTCAGCACTTGGGATCTGCTGGCCGACCCGAATCTGCCGCAGAGCTACCTGACGGCGCACAAGAACGTCGTGTGGTTCACGGGGAACTCCTATCCCGGGCCGATCTCGCCCTACGAGTCGGAACTGAAGGCGTTCCTGGACGGCGGCGGGAGGTTGTTCATGTCCGGTCAGGACATTCTCGACCAGGCCGCGGGCACGACGCCGTTCGTAAAGGACTACCTGCACATCAACTGGGACGGCTCTGAAACCCAGAACGACAAGTCCACGAATGCGGTTCACGGGGTGACGGGCAATCCGGTCACCAGTGGCATCGGCGGCATCCCGCTCGACCACTCCGTGTTGAACGCCAATTTCGAGGATCAGATCACTCCGATCGCACCGGCTACGCCGGCCTTCACCGACGACTCCGGCGCAACGGATGCACTCACGGTGGCATCTGGTCCGTACAAGGTGATGTTCCTGGCATTCCCGTTCGAGGGGTACGGCGGGGCTGCCGAGCAGGCAGCCTTGATGGGCAAGGCACTGACGTACCTGGATTCTTGATCACGTCCCGCTCTGCCGGTCCAGCATTTCCCGCTGGGCCGGCAGAGTGCGTGTCGGCGAGCCGATAAGGTTCAGCTATGCGTTGTCCCCGCCACGCGGACGTCGAGAAAGGCCAGCCCGATGACTGACCCCACCGCTACGTCCGGCCCTGCAGGCCCAGCATCCGATTACCACGCCGAGCCGCGTCACGTCCCGCCGGAACTGGCCGTCGACCGGCAGGCACCGGACCGTAACCTCGCCCTGGAACTGGTGAGGGTTACCGAGGCGGCCGCGATGGCCGCCGCTCGCTGGGTCGGCCGGGGTGAGAAGAACGACGGTGACGGCGCCGCGGTGGATGCGATGCGCACCCTGATCGGAACCGTGTCGATGCGCGGCGTGGTGGTGATCGGCGAGGGTGAGAAGGACGCCGCACCGATGTTGTACAACGGCGAGAATGTCGGCGACGGCACCGGCCCGGAGTGCGATGTCGCGGTCGATCCGATCGACGGAACCACGCTGATGGCCAAGGGAATGCCCAACGCGATCGCCGTCATCGCGGTCGCGGAGCGCGGATCGATGTTCGATCCCTCAGCAGTGTTCTACATGGAAAAAATCGCCACCGGGCCAGAGGCCGCCGATGTCATCGACATCGCCGCGCCCGTGGCAGTGAACATCAAGCGCGTTGCCAAAGCCAAGGGTGGAAAGCCTTCCGATGTGACCGTGGTGATCTTGGACCGCCCGCGGCACGCCGACCTGGTGCGTGCAGTGCGTGAGGCGGGCGCCCGGATCAAGTTCATCTCCGACGGCGATGTGGCAGGCGCCATCATGGCGGCCCGCCCCGGCACCGGGGTCGACCTGCTGCTCGGGATCGGCGGCACTCCCGAGGGCATCATCGCTGCATCCGCGATCGCCTGCATGGGCGGCTCGATCCAGGGCCGGCTTTGGCCGCAGGACGAAACCGAACGCCGGAAGGCGCTGGAGGCCGGGCACGACCTGGGCCGTGTTCTGCACACCCGCGACCTGGTCCGCGGCGAGGACGTGTTCTTCTGCGCGACCGGCATCACTGACGGTGAACTGGTCCGCGGGGTTCGCTATGACCACGGTGCGGTCGAAACGTCCTCGATCGTCATGCGATCCAAGTCGGGGACGATTCGGCAAATTGATTCGTTGCACCAGTTGTCGAAGTTGCGGGCATACTCCTCCGTCGACTTCGACCGGAACTAGGCTCGATAAGACATCCGGCCTGCTGACCCAGATCGAGGAGAACGACATGCTGTGCGTCACGAGTAACGACATCCCCGGCTGGGAGATCCAACGCGTATGCGGCGAGGTCTTCGGCGTCACGGTCCGCTCACGCAACGCCTTCTCCCAGATGGGCGCCGGGTTCAAGTCGATGGTCGGCGGCGAACTTCAGGGCATGACCAGAAACGTCATCGAGAGCCGGAACGAGGCCATGAACCGTCTGTTCGCCGAGGCGCAGGCGCGCGGCGGCAACGCGATCCTCACGATGCGCTTCGACACCACCGAGCTCGGCGGCAACTGGAGCGAGATTTGCGCCTACGGAACGGCCGTTGTCGCGGTCCCGGTCACCGAGGCCGCCAAGCAGACTGCCATGCAACTCGGCTACGGCCGGCCAGGTGCCGGCGCGGTTGCTCAGCAGGGCGTGCCGCAGGGCGCATCCAGCCAGCAACAGCCCGGACCGCCGGCCCAGTCCAGCCCGTACGGTGCGCCGCAGCAGCAGGGTGCGCCAGGTCAGCAGGGTGCGCCGGGATCTCAGCCGTGGGGTCAGACCCAATACTCGCAGCCCTACCCGCCCGGCGGCGAGCAGGACCAGCCCAGCTGATGAGTCGGTCGGCGTAACTCCGGACACAGCTCAGCCGAGCGGCGACTGCCGCTGGTTAGGCTCGTCCGTGAGTCCGATTCGGCCGGGTGGTTCGCCTCGGACGCCCGTGGAATGCATGAGCCTACGAGGGAGCAGCTGAGAACATGTCCGAGCACCAGAGCGACCGCACCGCGCCGTCACCGGACGACGGCTTCCGCATCGAGAAGGATTCGATGGGTGAGGTTCGGGTCCCGGCCCATGCGAAATGGCGGGCACAGACGCAGCGCGCCGTCGAGAACTTCCCGATTTCGGGGCAACCGATCGAGCGCGAGCTGATCGCCGGGCTGGCTCTGATCAAGGGTGCGGGTGCCCTGGTCCGCGGCAAGCGGGGTCTGCTCGATGAGACCAAAGCCGAAGCGATCGCCGCCGTGGCTGCCGAGGTGGCCCGCGGTGACTGGGACGCCGAGTTCCCGATCGACGTGTTCCAGACCGGCTCGGGCACCTCGTCGAACATGAACACCAACGAGGTCCTCGCATCGCTGGCAGCCGATCGGCTGGGGGCGGGCAACACTGTTCACCCGAACGACGACGTCAACGATCCGCTGTCGTCCAATGACCAGTTCCCATCAGCCATTCACGTCGCAGCAACCAAAGCCGTCGTGACCCACCTGGTGCCTGCGCTGGATCACCTCGCCTCGGCCTTGGAGGCCAAGGCTGCCGAGTTCGCGACGGTGGTCAAGTCCGGACGCACCCACCTGATGGATGCCACCCCGGTCACGCTCGGCCAGGAGTTCGCCGGCTACGCCGCGGCGGTCCGGTACGGCATCGAGCGTTTGCAGGCCGCGCTGCCCCGGGTCGCCGAGTTGCCGCTCGGTGGCACCGCCGTGGGCACCGGCATCAACGCACCGGCCGGCTTCGCGGCTGAGGTCATCGCGCTGATCGCGAGTGAGACCGGCTTGCCGCTCACCGAGGCCCGCGACCACTTCGAGGCGCAGGGTGCGCGCGACGGACTGGTCGAACTGTCCGGTGCCTTGCGCACCATCGCCGTCAGCCTGAACAAGATCAGCAACGACATCCGGTGGATGGGCTCCGGGCCGCGCACCGGTCTGACCGAGCTGTTCCTGCCTGATCTGCAGCCCGGCAGTTCCATCATGCCAGGCAAGGTGAATCCCGTTCTGTGCGAAGCCGTCTGTCAGGTGGTGGCGCAGGTGATCGGCAACGATGCCGCGGTTACCTTCGCAGGCGCGGCGGGCAACTTCGAGCTCAATGTCATGCTGCCGGTGATCGCGCGGAACGTGCTCGAATCGATCCGGCTGATCGGCAACGTCAGCACCGTGTTCGCCGACAAGTGCATTTCGGGCCTGCAGGCCAACGTCGAGCGCTGTCGCGAGTACGCCGAGTCATCACCGGCCATTGTCACGCCGTTGAACCACTATGTCGGCTACGACGAGGCCGCCAAGATCGCCAAGCAGGCGCTGGCCGAACGAAAGACCATTCGGCAGGTGGTCATCGAACGGGGGCACGTCGAATCAGGGGCCATTACCGAGGAAAAGTTGGATGAGGTCCTCGATGTGCTGTCGATGACCCGTCCTGCGACCTGACCCGTCCCGCCACCTGACCTGACCCGTCCCGCGACCTGACCTGCCCGCCACCCTTGATCATGAGTCGATTTACCCCACCACAGTCAGGGAAAAGTACTCATGATCAAGTTGGAAACGCGCTCGCCTGAGCAGAGTACTCCACGCACTCAGACCCGGTGACCCACAAAGTCGGTGATTGCTATCACGGCTGCTCCGCGTGCCCACTCCGAGAACGGAAGTTCGCGGGTCAGCACCTCGATCTCGCCAGCCCGACCGAAGGATTGACGCTGCAGGGTCTGCCGCAAACCTGGGCCGAACAGGGCGTCGGCGTCGAAGCCCTCCGCCGAGATCAGCACCCGGCGCGGCCCGAACAGGTTCACCACACTCGCGATCGCGACAGCCACGCAGCGCCCGGTGTGATCGAGCAGTTCGCGTACAGCAGCCCCGTCGTCGGACTTGGCAAGCCGGGCAAGCCCGGCCATCGTCCGGACGCGCCGGCCGGCAACCTCGCCGGCGCGGGTCAGCAATTCCTCGCGGCCGGCGATGGCCTCCACGCAGCCCTGGGCTCCGCAGTGACATCGCGGCCCATCTACGTCGACGCAGACATGGCCCAGCTCGCCGGCCACCCCGAACGAGCCGCGCTGGATCTTCGAGCTGACCACCAGCCCGCAGCCGATCCCCGCGCCGATCGTCACCACCGCAAAGTCATCGACGCCGAGCCCGGCTCCGAACCATTGCTCGGCACTCGTCACGGCGCGGACGTCGTTGTCGATGACCACCGGCAAGCGGGTCGCCGCCGAGACGATGTCGCGCAACGGCACCGATTCCCAGCCCAGCAAAGGCGAAAACTCCACACTGCCGCCTGACCGGTCGACGTCGCCGGACACTGCGATGCCCACCGCAGCCACGTCGTGTCGACCGAGCGCCACCAGCGCTCGCCTGATAGCCGTGACCACCTCCTCCACAGGTGGATGTGGCGCGAGCGATCGGCCCTGGCGTGGCAGTGCGATCTCGACGGTGTCGGTCACGGTGGCCCGTAGGTCGGTTGCCACCGCGACTATCTGCTCGGCGTTGACCTTCACTCCGACGAACCGTTCGCGCTCGGCAACGACCTCCACGATCTGCACCGGGCGGCCTGCGCCGACTGGGGCGTGCAGGGACGCGCGCTCGCGAAGCAGGCCCGCGGCGAGCAGCGGTCGAACCGCCTTCGTCACCGCGCCGGCCGACAGGCCGGTGAGCGTGCCGAGCTCGCCCCGGGTAGCGCTCCCCCGGCTCAGTACCTCGGTGAAAACCGCCAACGCAGAAGGCGAATCCGCCGTGATCGGACGGTCACGGCGGATTCGTTCCGGCTTGCTGGCCCCGAGCACCTTGTTAGTGTCGCGCCTTCGGCGTGATCACATATAGCGCCGAGCCGTGCACGGGCAAGGACGCTGACCAGGACGAGTTCGAGCTGCCCACGGTGTGACCCGCCCACACATCGCGCACCTGCGCTGTGCCGCGCAACTGCAGGTCGGTCCAGTTCGCGGTGACTGTTGCCGGCGCCGAGCCGAGGTTGAACAGGCCAACCGTGACCGACCCGTTGCGGTTGTGCGTGACCCACACCTGCTGCTGCGTCGTGGTGTCCACCGGCCGTGCCGGGTTGCCGGCCTGATCGATGGCGATCACCTCATCGTTGGTGAGCAGCTTCTTGCCGAGTGCGTCGAGCTTCGTGACGTCGTCACCGGTGTACAGCGGCGCCGCCTCCAATGCCCAGAACGTCATGTAACTCTGCCGTTCGTCGGGTGTGATTCCGTCCATCGCGCCGTTGCCGACATCGAGGGAATCCAGGTCGTTCCAGCCGCCACGTCCAGCGTCGTTGAGGAACGGGACGACATCAGCAAACCGTTGTTTGACCGAGTGATCCCACTGCACCAGCGTGCTGCAGTAGCACTCCACGTCTGACTCGACCCGCCAACCGTTGCTGTAGGTACGCCAGGTCTGGATGTTGTTGTGATCCAGCTTCCAGGACAGCTCGAAGTGCACCCGTCGGCCGCTGCCTGCCAATGCGGTTGCCCAGCCTTTGACGTCGGTTGTGTTGTCGTAGTTCGGCCCCTGGCCGGCCTTGTCCGAACCCGGGCCGACGCCGTCCAGCTTCAGGAAGTCAATGCCCCACTGGGCAAACTCGTGCGCAACGGAATCCAGGTAGTACTGCGAGCACGGGTTGCTGAAGTCCATCTTGTAAGAGGAATCCCAGCCGTTGGTTGTACGCAGATCCGGGTACACCACGTCGTGGGTGGAACAACCCGGCGCACCGTAGATCGGGAAGTCGCCGTTGTCGTAAGCGCCCTTTTCCAACCCGACTGGCATGTAGATGCCAACCTTCAAGCCCATCGCATGGATCTTTTGCACCACGTCGGCAAGCCCGGTCGGGAACCGCGCGGCGTCCACCGCGGGGCGGCCGTTGCTGTCGTACTCGGGCGTCCAGTCCCATTGCCGCCACCAACCGGCGTCGATGTTGACGTAGTTGTAGCCGTGTTTGGCAAGCCCGGAGGTGATCAGGCCGCGCGCCTGTTGGAGCACGTGTGCCTCGGTCAAGTAGGCATAGCTGCCCTGATCGTTGAGCCCCGGGTAGCTCGAGGACTGCATGCTCCAACTGCTCCATCCCTGGTAGGGATGATCAGCGTTCTCGGCAATGTAGCGACGGACCTGGGTGTCGGACGGGTCGTGGTAGATCACGCCATTGCTGGGGTTTGCGTTCGGCGCCGGCTGCGCGGCTATGGCGTTGCCGGTGGTGGCACCGGTAACGAGCAGGGCACTGATGCCGGCGATTGCGAGGCTGCGACGAATGATGCCGCGTGGAGCGGTCATTGGGTCGGTCCTTCCAGAGCGTGGGACGTCCGCGTCGATCTCGGCGGAGGGTGGCCGCGTCGGTGGGGTCGCTGGCAACCATAACTAATTCTTTTCCAGAGTCAATAAATTCGCAGTGAGGTTGCAGCGATTGCTGGACAAGCAGCTCACGGCGATCACCCTGATCCGGCTGCGTTCCCGCACCGTCCATCCGCCGTGATCAAGTCCACTAGCCGTGATCAAGTCCATTCGCCGACGATCAAGGAGAAATGGTCGCTGTTGAAGATCAACTAGCGACCATTTCTCCTTGATCGTCGGGTTAAGGGGGCGGAATGGTGCGGTAGTGCACCGGGTGGAGTTGGCACCGGCTGGGGTTCGGAACGGGGTGGGGTTGGGAACGGGCTGGGATTGCTGGAGTTGGAACGGGCTGGGGTTGGGAACGGGTCGGGTTGGGGAGGGGCAGCGGGTGGGGCTGGGGTTGGCGTTAGGACAGGCCGACGTCCTCGAGCATCTCGGTGACCAGCGCAGCGATCGGCGACCGCTCCGACCGGGTCAGCGTGACGTGTGCGAACAGCGGGTGCCCGCGCAGCGCCTCGATCACCGCCGCGACACCGTCGTGCCGCCCGACCCGCAGGTTGTCCCGTTGCGCGACGTCGTGTGTGAGCACCACGCGCGAGCCCTGCCCGATCCTGGACAGCACGGTCAGCAGCACATTGCGTTCCAACGACTGGGCCTCGTCCACGATCACGAACGAGTCATGCAGCGACCGGCCGCGGATGTGCGTCAGCGGCAACACCTCGACGATGCCACGGTCGATGATCTCGTCCATGACCTCCTTGGAGACCAATGCGCCGAGCGTGTCGAAGACCGCCTGCGCCCACGGAGCCATCTTCTCGTTCTCGCTGCCGGGCAGGTAACCGAGATCCTGCCCACCGACGGCGTACAGCGGCCGGAACACCACGACCCGCTTGTGCGCGCGACGCTCCATGACCGCTTCCAGACCGGCGCACAATGCCAGCGCTGACTTGCCGGTGCCGGCCCGCCCGCCCATCGACACAATGCCGATCTCGGGATCGAGCAGCAGATCCAGCGCCACCCGTTGCTCGGCCGAACGGCCGTGCAAGCCAAAGGCCTCGCGGTCACCTCGGACGAGTTTCAGCTGCTTGTCAGGGGTGATTCGCCCGAGCGCCGAGCCCCGTGCCGAGTGCAGAACCAGACCCGTGTGACACGGCATCTCAGCCAGCGGCAGCAATTCATCCGTGGCCGCGATGTCCACCCTGTCGACATCGTAAAGCGTGTCGATGACGGTCGTGGATACCTCGAGTTCGGTCATCCCGGTCCAGCCGGAATCCACCGCCGGGTGCACCCGATACTCATCGGAGGCCAGCCCCACCGAGGCCGCCTTGACCCGCAGTGGCATGTCCTTGGACACCAACGTGACGTCGCGGCCCTCGTTGGCCAGGTTCAGCGCGACGGCAAGAATCCGCGAGTCGTTCGTGTCGACCCGGAATCCGGCCGGCAGCAAGGACAGGTCGGAGTGATTCAGCTCGACGTGCAGGCTGCCGCCGGCGTCCCCGATCGGGACCGGGGCGTCGAGGCGACCGTGCTTGATCCGCAGATCGTCCAGCATGCGCAGCGTCTGGCGCGCGAACCATCCGAGTTCCGGATGGTGCCTCTTGCCTTCCAGCTCGCCGATCACGACCAGGGGCAGCACGACCTGGTGTTCTCCGAACCGGGCCAACGCGCCTGGGTCGGACAGCAACACCGAGGTATCAAGGACGAAGGTCTTCATGCCTTTCATATCGGCCGGACGAGCGTTCGCCTGATCGGTAGCTGCGGAAACCGTCGAAGGCTCAGCTATGGGGTGGGACGTGCCAGTTGCGGCGCGGACAGAGGTCACGGGTCACTCCTGAGGCGGCAACGCCACGGGCAGCGCTAGGCACAGCACTGCTGAATGGCGTGGGTGGACGTGACATCGACGTCCACCGCTGGTGAGGGTTCCGGTCGTCCCAGATGG
>DASXHV010000036.1:0-2368 GCA_036488285.1 Jatrophihabitans sp.
CCTCGATTTGCTTGCCGTACGCGCGGACGGCCTCTTCGCGCCCCTCTTTGACCTTCGCGATGATCGAAAAGCCATAGCAGGCAGGAGTTCTCGGATAGACCGGACCGTACCTGCCCCGCTCGAGCTCGAAGTACCCCTCCTGAGGAATCGCCATCGCCGCTGGCGTGCTCCAGTCATGATTGCTCATCGGCATCCTCGGACTTCGTCTGTGCTATCCGTGCAAACACTACGCCCCTGGACCATTTCGTCGGCGGCGATTCGACCAGGCAACCACCGTTTGTGTCGGTGTTCATCGGGCCGGCTCGGAGTCGTTGGCCCCGGCCAGCACCGCTTCAAGGAGCTCACGGGTGGCCGGCGATGGAGTGTGGTGACCGATCAACAACGTATTGCTCATTGGCGACCTTGTAGTTCGACGGCTTTCTTCATGGCTTCTCGTGCGCGACTTCGATCTCCCGCGTAGTCGTAGGCGCGGGCCAGCCGGTACCAGCGACGCCAGTCGTGCGGATCGCTGTCCAGTTCGGCCCGGACGGTGTCGAAAAGTGCGTCGGCCGCGTCGCGTTCAATGCGCCCCGACGGCCGTCGCGGCAGCGCACTCACATCGAGTTCCATGCCGTCGTCAGCGACCAGTCGGGCCAGCTTCTGATGGGCGAGGCCGGCGCGCAACGTAGCGATCATCGCCCACAAGCCGATGGCGGGCAGGATCAACAACGCGCCGCCCAATACAACAGCGGCCGCACGCCCCGAATTGATCATCAGCACGGCGGTCCGGCCGAGCAGCACGAGGTAGGCCAGCAATGCCGCGCACATGAGCACGATCATCAGTTGGATGCGCACAGCGCGCGACGTTCCGGTCATTGCAGGTTGAGCAGCGATTCAATTCCTATTGTCAGGCCCGGATGTTCGGCGACCCGCCGAACCGCCAGCAGCACACCGGGTACGAACGACGTGCGGTCGATGCTGTCGTGCCGGATAGTGAGCGTCTCCCCCAGGGTTCCGAACAACACTTCCTGGTGCGCCACCAGCCCGGCCAGTCGCACCGAATGCACCGGCACGCCATCGACGTCCGCGCCGCGGGCGCCCGGCAGGCTGGTGCTGGTGGCATCCGGGTTGGGCGGCAAGCCTTTTCGCGCCTCGGCGATCAGCGCGGCGGTCCGGGCGGCGGTCCCCGAAGGCGCATCAGCCTTCTGCGGATGATGCAGTTCGATCACTTCGACGGACCCGAAAAACGGCGCGGCCTGCTTGGCGAAATGCATGGACAACACCGCACCGATGGCGAAGTTCGGCGCGATCAGCACCGATACGCCGGGTTTGGCGGCCAGCCATGACCGAACTTGCTGCAGCCGTTCGTCGGTGAAGCCGGTGGTCCCCACGACGGCGTGAATACCGTTGTCGATGAGGAACTCGAGGTTCGCCATGACGACGTCGGGGTGCGTGAAGTCGATGACCACTTCGGTGTCGCTGTCGGTCAACAGGCTCAGCGGATCGCCGGCGTCGACTTCTGCGGACAAGCTCAGATCCTCGGCGGCCGCCACCGCCTGCACGATCGTCGCGCCGACTTTGCCCTTCGATCCCAGTACCGCTACCCGCATGGTGTCACCCTAGACGGGGCGACGTAGAAGTCGTGGCTGCCCGATCTTGACGACTGTTAGGATCGGCAAGGGTTTTTCGGCGACAGCCAGTCACGCAACCTGTTCTCTCACCCATTCGTAATCGTGCGTTCACCAGCAGAAGTTGGCAAACGCACACGAACAACGAGCCTCCTGTGATACCCACCAACAGTGCCCGACGCACTGAGCAGCTTGACGAAAGGAACCAGATCATGACGCTCACACGCGGCTTTGCCGCCGGCGCGATGCTCGCCGGTCTCGCCCTGGTAGTGACGGCCCCCGTGTCCACCGCGGACCCGCTGAACGGCCACTACATCGAGACCGAGACCTATCCGGACGAGCACCAGGTGCACACCGACTGGTACATCACCCCCTGCGGTGACGGGTGCGCCTCGATCAACAAACTGGGTCAGGCGAACCTGGTCAACGGGCAGTGGACGCTGGACGGCAAGGGCGGCGTTTCCTGCGAAGAGGGCGGCGACGTCCGCGACGCGGTCGGCTTCCACTACACGTGGGATCCGAACACGCTGGACGGCACCGTGCAGATCACCAACAACGTGCAAGCTTGCGGCAACCCACCGGGCTACCAGGAGACCAACAACCTGCACCTGCAGCAGGTGACCTAGGCGTCGATCACCACGCGGCCACCGGTCGCGCGTGAGACGCACACCAGCATCTCGTCGTCGGATTCCGCGAAGCGGCCACGACGGTCGACCTGCCCGCTGAGCACCTTGACCTTGCAGGTCCCGCAGAAGCCTTGC
>DASXHV010000082.1:0-16045 GCA_036488285.1 Jatrophihabitans sp.
GTCTGATCGTCCGGATCCCAGCCGGCCGCGACGTAACCGGGATGCGAGGACACCGACTGATGGTGATAGCTGGGCACCGTCACCTCAGCGCCGAGGATCGACGCCAGCCGGGTCCCCTCCTCGATACGCACCCGATGCCGGCCGTAGACCCCGGGCTCCGGCGAGTGGCCGGCGTGGCCCACCCGATCCGGGACGTGCTGCTCGAGCCCACCCCCGGCGGCCACCGCCATCACCTCCATACCCCGGCAGATGCCGAGCAGCGGCAGATCGCGTTCTACCGCAGCGGCCGCCAACGCCAGCTCAGTCGCATCGCGGTCCTGCCGAGCGGCCTGCACCGTGGGGTGCGGCTCGGCACCATATCGGCGCGGCTCAACGTCCACCCCACCGGCCAGAATCAACCCGTCGAGCTTGGCCAGCACCGCTCTCGCCCAGGCCGGATCGGCGTCCGCCCGCGGCGGAATCACCACGCCGATGCCACCGGCCTGTTCGACTTTCGCGATATATGCATGGGGAATCAGGGCCGCCAGCACGTCGGTCCATACTCCCCACGAGGCCGGCTCCAGGTAGCTCGTCACGCCGATGATCGGGGCGTTCATGCCGCGCTGCCCGCCACGCGACTAGAGCGGGGTGACATATGCGCCGGAGATCCCGCCGTCGACCAGGAACTGCGACGCCGTGATGAAGCTGGAGTCGTCCGACGCGAGGAACAGTACGGCGCCGGCAAGCTCGTCGGGCTCGGCGAAGCGTCCCATCGGAACGTGCACCAGCCGACGCGCTGCCCGCTCCGGGTCCTTCGCGAATAGTTCTCGTAAGAGCGGCGTGTTCACCGGTCCCGGACAGAGAGCGTTCACCCGGATGCCCTCCCGCGCGAACTGCACGCCGAGTTCGCGCGACATCGCCAGCACGCCACCCTTGGACGCGGTGTAGGAGATCTGTGACGTAGCCGCGCCCATCACCGCGACGAAGGATGCGGTGTTGATGATCGAACCTCGCTTCTGTTCGAGCATGTAGGGCAGCGCGGCCTTGCAGCAGAGATACACCGAGGTGAGGTTCACCTCCTGCACCCGGCGCCAAGCATCCAGCCCGGTGTCGAGGATCGAGTCGTCATCCGGCGGCGAGATACCCGCATTGTTGAAGGCGATATCCACGCTGCCGTAAGTGCTCTTGGCCGTCGCAAACAGCGCGTTGACCTGCTCAGGGTCGGTGACATCGACCTGGACGAAGGTCCCGCCTAGCTCCTCGGCGAGGCGATCGCCGTGGCTGGCATCGATATCGGCGATGACGACCTTAGCCCCTTCAGCGACGAATCGTTTGGCGGTCGCAAGCCCGATCCCACCGCATCCGCCGGTGATGACGGCAGTCCTGTCCTGCAGGCGTGTTCCCATTGTCGACAACCCTTTCGATCAGTCGTTGGCGTAGAAGACGTTCTTGGTTTCGGTGAACGAATCGAGCGCGTCCGGGCCGAGCTCCCGGCCGATGCCCGATTGCTTGAAGCCACCGAAGGGCGTCGAGTACCGGACGGAGGAATGCGAGTTCACGCTCAGATTGCCGGCCTCCACCGCGCGGCTGACCCGCAGCGCACGGCCGAGGTCACGGGTCCAGATGGAGCCGGACAGGCCGTAAGCGGTGTCGTTGGCCTTGGCGATCGCGTCTGCTTCGTCGGTGAACGCGAGCACCGAGACGACCGGGCCGAACACCTCCTCCTGCCAGATCCGATCGCCGGTGGACTTGGGAAGCACCACGGTCGGCGGGTACCAGTAGCCGGGGCCGTCCGGGCTGCTGCCACGGAAGGCGACGTCGACGGAATCCCCTTCGACGTATGCCGAAACTGCTTCCCGCTGCTTTGCCGAGATGAGCGGCCCCATCTCGGAACTGTCCTGGTCGGGCGCGCCGACCCTAACACCAGCGACAGCCGGCTCGAGCAACTCGAGGAACCGGTCGTAGACACTCGCCTCGACCAGGATGCGACTGCGTGCGCAGCAGTCCTGACCAGCGTTGTCGAAGACGCCGTACGGAGCGGTCGCCGCAGCCTTGTCGAGGTCGCTGTCGGCAAACACGATGTTGGCGCTCTTGCCGCCCAGCTCCAGCGTGATCCGCTTGATCTGGTCGGCCGCTCCGCGCATGATCTGCTGTCCGACGACAGTCGAGCCGGTGAAGCAGATTTTGCGCACTGCGGGGTGCGTGACGAACCGCTGGCCGACGACGGAGCCCTGGCCGGGCAGCACGGTGAAAACACCCTCCGGGATACCAGCCTCGAGAGCCAGCTCGGCCAGCCGGATCGCCGTCATCGGAGTCAACTCGGCGGGCTTGAGCACCACGGTGTTTCCCGCGGCCAGCGCCGGTGCGAATCCCCAGCCGGCGATGGGCATCGGGAAGTTCCACGGCACGATGATGCCGACCACCCCGAGCGGCTCCTTGAACGTGACGTCGATGCCGCCGGCGACCGGAATCTGCTTTCCGAGAAGGCGTTCGGGCGCCGCGGAGTAGTAATGCAATACATCGCGGACGTTGCTCGCTTCCCACCGTGCATTGCTGATCGTGTGGCCGGAGTTACGTACCTCGAGCATCGCCAGCTCTTCGCCGGAACCGTCCACCAGGTCTGCGAACCGTCGCAGCAGCCGGCCACGGTCGGCCGGACTCACCGCGCGCCAGGATTCCTGCACGGCCGCTGCCCGCTCGATCGCGTGGTCGGTTTCTTCCAATGAGGAAAGGGCAATCGTGGCCTCGACAACTTCGGTTGCCGGGTTGATCACGTCGTGCGTAGTGGCCGTCACAGCATCAGAGCCTTTCAAATCCGCGGAACCGTTCCCAGTCGGTGACGGCCGCGTCGTAGGCGGCCAACTCGACATCGGCGTAGTTCACGTAGTGATCGACGACATCGTCACCGAATGCGTTGCGGGCGATGTCCGAACTGGCGAAGGCGTCGCGGGCATCCCGCAGGGTGGTGGGAACCCGCTCCTTGTCACTGGCGTACGCGTTGCCCTCGAAGGCCGGCTCTAGTTCCAATTCGTGCTCGATGCCGTAAAGCCCACCGGCAAGCATCGCTGCCTCGGCAAGGTAGGGGTTCACGTCGCCGCCGGGTACCCGGTTCTCAACGCGAAGTCCGGCGCCGTGCCCGACCACCCGCAGCGAACAGGTTCGGTTGTCACGTCCCCACGCAATGGCGGTCGGCGCGAACGAGCCGGGCTGATATCGCTTGTAGGAATTGATGTTCGGCGCATAGAACAGGGTCAGCTCGCGAAGGCTTGCCTGCACGCCGGCGATGAACTGATCGAACAGCTTGGTGCCACCCGCGATGCCGCCCGAGTCCCCGTGCGAACCGTCATCGAACACGATCGAGGAGTCGGTGCCGCGCAGACTCATGTGGATGTGGCAGGAATTGCCTTCCCGCGCGTCGTATTTGGCCATGAACGTCAGGGCCTTGCCGTGCAACGACGCGATCTCCTTGGCACCGGTCTTGTAGACGGTGTGGTTGTCAGCGGTCCTGATCACCTCGTCGAACTTGAACGCGATCTCGTGTTGGCCGAAATTGCATTCGCCCTTTGCCGACTCGACGACCATGCCCGCGGAGTACATCTGGTTACGGATGTCACGCAGTACCGGCTCGACCCGGGTTCCACCGAGGATCGAGTAGTCGATGTTGTACCGGTTCGATGGGGTGAGGCCGCGATAGCCGTTGTCCCAGGCCGATTCGTAGCTGTCCTCGAACAGGATGAATTCCAGTTCGGTGCCGGCGTAGGCGCGGTATCCCAGGCCGGCCGCACGCTCTGCCACGGCCGCGAGCACCTGGCGGGGAGATTGCCGAACAACTCCGGAACCATCCAGCCAGGACAGTCCGCACTGGATCAAAGCGGAACCGGGTTGCCACGGCAACCGTCGCAGCGTGCTCAGATCGAGGTCGAACATCATGTCGCCGTAGCCACGTTCCCAGGACGAGATGGCGTAGCCGTCCACAGTGTTCATGTCGACGTCGACGGCGAGCAGGTAGTTGCAACCCTCGGTGCCGTTTTCGAGCACGGTGTCGAGGAAGTACTGCGCGTGCAGGCGTTTGCCCTGCAATCTGCCCTGCATATCGGTGAACGCGACGAGCACGGTGTCGATGGCACCTGCGCCGATGTCGGCCCGCAATTCGTCCAGCGTGTAGTCACTCATTCCGGTCTCCGCTCTGACTCATCCGAGCAATCCCCTCAACAGTGCCGATGTTGCGTCGCAGTGCTCTTCCATGACGTCACGGGCGGTGCTGGAATCACCGGCGAGCACTGCCGTCACGATGGCCGCATGCTGGTCATGCGAATGTTCGATATTGCGTCGCAGGACGGGAATGCCCGCCAGCATCTCGTGCAACGCGACCTGCGCACGGGTAACGGCGTCGATGAGCATCGGCGACCCGCTGACCGTCGCGATCGCCAGATGCAACCGCGAGTCCGCGATCCGGTGCGCGGCCCCGGCCGCCGCCCCACGAACCTCGCGTTCGGAGGACACCAGCCAACTCCGTTGATCGGCCGAGAGGTCTCGAGTGGCCGCGACGTAGGCCGTACCGGGTTCCACGACGCGCCGGAACTCGAGCGCGTCGCGAAGCTGGGGGCCTCGCCTGATCAGCTCGGAACGGTCCGCCGCGACGTCCGGACCGGCATACGTGACCACGGTGCCGCCGCTGCGTCCGCGCCGAGTCTCCACCATCCCGGCGTCGCGTAACGCGGCGATGGACTCGCGCAGGTTCAGTCTGCTGACGCCGAGTTGGAGCGCGAGATCGCGCTCCGGGGGCAGCTGGTCACCGGCCGCGAACACTCCGAGCCTGATCGCCGCTGCCAGTCGTTCCACCGTGGATTCGAAGGCGTTCGCATCGCGCAGCGGACGGAGTACGGCGTCCGGCAGTCGTTGCATATGCACGCCTAAAACCTCCGATTACGCTCCATTGCCAGCTCGATGGTCCCGGGAAGAGATCCTGGCTGATGCGCACCCCGTACGTCAATGGTTCGGAACAGGACCTTTTACCAGCGCGCGGGTCGGGCAGCAAAGGACCCCCCGCGTACCCGCCAGAGCCTGCTTATCCTTGCTGCCTTCCGGCCCTGGGGAGGTTCACAGGATGAGCGCCACGCGAGGGGTCTGGTGGCCAGTCTACGTGCTCACGGCGCGAGGCGATCGCCCTGCTCCGGCTCCAGCCCGTCGGAGATCACATCGGAGAGTTCGCCCACCGGCTTGCCCTGCCCGGCCCGCCACGCCCGGAATGCGGCGACCATGCCGATCAGCCAGACGGTGCCGACCAGATAGGCGCCCACCACGTCCGAAAGGTAGTGCACCCCCAGCGCGATCCGGCTGAACCCGATGAGCAGCACGATGAGGGCCGCAACGAGGATCGCCCAACGCCGCCACCGACGCGCGATGGCCGGCAGGAAGACCACGAGGAGGATGCCGCATGCCACGATCGCTGCCTGAGCATGCCCGCTCGGAAACGACTTTCCCGCCGCGGCGGCCACCGGATCGACAAAGGACGGCCGAGCGCGGTTGACGGTGAGCTTGATGAGGTTGTTCAGCGGCGAACTCCCGATCGCGGTCACAGCCACGAATGTCGCAAGCCGGTAGAGCCTGCGATAGACAAGCCACAGCACGACCGGAACGAATATCAGCCACCATGAGGTGGGCGAGCCGACATTGCTGATGACCTTCATCGCCGCAGTAAACCCTTTGTGGCGAAGGGCAAACTCGTGCAATTCAGTGGCGGTGTCACGGTCCAGGCGCAGCAGGGGTGTGAACCTCGACGTGACCAGCAAGGTCAGCACCGCGAACATGACCGCGGCCGCAAAGGCGCTGACGAACGCCAGCAGCGCCCGCCCTTCGAAGCGACGACGCGCGTGCTCCCGATCCGGGCCGCGCCGCATCATCAACGCTTCGGCACCCGCAATCTGAGGGCGCCGGGCAGCACGGACACGTCGAGCCGCTCGGACGTACCGTCGAAGTCACCGTCGAACTCAATGGGCAACGGATGGCTGGCGGTGATGGAAACCCGCTTGCCACGCAACAGCACGGTCTGCTCGCCGCCGGGACGTCGCCGCAACAGCCGCCAGATGAGCAATGGCCAGTCCAGCGCCGACCGGGGATCGAACACGATCACATCGAGCTCACCGTCGTCGGGCACCGCATCGGGAAGTACCGCTATTCCGCCTTGCACTTGGCCGACGTTACCGACCAGAGCCCCGATGCCTCGATGTGCAACAGCGGGGCCGCCGTCGACCGCGATCTCGAATAGGACCCTGCGCCGGTGCTTCACGGCGCGAACCAGGCCGACAAGGTAGGCCGGCCAGCCCATCCTTGCCTTGAGGTCGTCGTCGGTCTCGCGGATCAGTGCAGCGTCGAATCCGAGACCAGCCATCACCACGAACCGATGGTTGCCGGCGTCCAGAACATCGATCGCCTTTTCCACGCTGCCGAAGGCCACATCCAGCGCAGCTTCCAGCGGCATCGGCAGCTCGAGATTGCGAGCCAGCAGGTTCCCGGTGCCGGCAGCCACGACGGCCATCGACACCCCGGTTCCTGCCAGGCTGCCCGCGCAGGCGGCCAATGTCCCGTCTCCGCCGCACGCGATTACCAATCCGGCACCGGCGGCCACCGCAGCCCGTGCAACGCCACCGCCCGGATCCTCGCGCGTGGTTTCGTACCAGGTCGGTTCTCCATAACCGGCCACCCGGGCACGCGCAGCTATCTGCTCCTTCAACGTAGCCACGTCCTCGACCGCTACCGGATTGAGCACAACCGCGACCTGGGTGCCCTCGGCATGGATCACGTCCGTCGCCAGATTGCTTCGGCGTAGCCGTACAGGCCGAACGCGATCAGCCCCAGCGCAGCGATGCCGACGAGCACCCGGCCCTGACCGGAGTCCGCGACGGTGCGCAGGGCTCCGTCCAGCCCGCGGGCTTTTTTCGGGTCGTATTGGACTGCGGCTTGCACCAGGAAGATTCCGGTCAGGCCGACAATCACCACAACCACCCCCGCGATGCCGACAGCTATCCGACCGCTCGGATGCCTCATCACGCGTGTGGTGAACAACTGTTGCTGGCTTGCCTGGCTTTGATCATGGGAGTGGGCGAGCAGATTGAAGGCGTTGACGGCGAAGAACGCGTAGATGCACCCACGGGCCAGTGACTGCAGCCTCGGCCCGGTCTTCTTGCCTTCACCGACCACTCCGAAGGCTGCCTCGCTCCAGCGCCACAGTGCATAGCAGGCCAAACCTATGGCGATCACGAGCAGCAGGACGTAACCACCGGTGTGCCGGGCCAATTCCTGCATAGCACCGCGCTGGTCGGCCTCTGGGCTGTGCTTGCCGAGCGCGAGCAGCAGAGCAAAGATTCCAATGAGCAGATAGATGGTCGCCCGTGCCGCGAACCCGAGCCGGGCCAAGCCCTTTGCCGGGTCACTGCGAGCCACGCCACGAACCGAGTCCGCTGCGGACGTCATGGGCATCCTCCGATCAGGGCGGTGAGTCAGACCGCCATAGTGCCCGACCGAGGACCCAACGTTCGGGACGGCCCGGTCGGACCCGTATTCTGTCCGGCGGAGGATTCGCATAGTGGCCTAGTGCGCACGATTGGAAATCGTGTTGGGGGCAACCCCTCACGGGTTCAAATCCCGTATCCTCCGCCAGCAAACAACGAAGAGCGCCGGTTCCGTGGCTACCACGGAACTGGCGCTCTGACTTACCGGACCTTTCGCCTTTCGGGCCTGATGACGCAGAACTGCAGCTAGCGTGTCTGCGTGTCCGTCGCCCCTCGCACCGCGGTCGACCATCTCAACGACTGGCATGGCGGCGAATGGTTCTGGCATGTGGCTGCATTCTTCGTCGGGTGCCTGATCCTGGCCGCGATCTGGGACGTGTTCCGGCGGCTGGAAGGCTCGCTGCCGATGCCGATTCGGGTGGTCGTACTGGGGCTGGGTGAAGCGGCGGCTCTGCTGTTCATCCTGATAGCCGGCAGCCAGGTCTACCGGCACCTGCCAAACCTCGAACTGGTCGTCGGCTGGACCCTCGTCGCGCTGATCGCGATCGCGCTGTCGTTGCTGTACGCCGTTGTCTACGCCAAGAATCATCTGGACCGGTGGGAGTTGCTGCTCCATCAGGTCGTCACCGCAGTGGCAGCCGCCCTCGTCCTGTCGACACTCGTGCGGGAGGTGATCACTCGGGAGGCGGCGTCCGTCCCCACCACGGCCGGAAATCTGATGCGCACCGTGGTGATCGTTGCGGTGGTCGGGCTGGTTCTGCTGGCCGGCGTCCGCCGGCGCCGATAGCCGGTCTTTCAGCCGAGCGCGGCAGGGTCCTCGTGGAACCGGACACCGAGCTGTGCCAGGGCCTCGTCAAGCACACGCTGAACCGTGAGTGTGTCCTCCAACGGCATCACCGTGCTCTCGGTGTGACCGGCCTTGATCGACTCGGTCACCTCGATGAGCTCGTGGGAGTACCCGGTGCCCAGCGGTGGCCGATCGAAACGCTCCGGCTCGTGGCCCTCTCGGTGCAACACGAACGATCGCGGGTGGTGAAAGCGCGGCAGCACATCTATCCAGCCGGTACTGCCGAAAATCCTGGCCTGGCCGGGCGTCGGACTGTGCAGCGAGCAGGTCAGGGTGGCAGTCCGGCCGTGGTCGAAACCGAGCAGCATGGTGGCGTCGGCATCGACACCGGACGGCTCGAGCGAACCGAGCACCGAAATCGAGGTCGGGCTGCCGAGCACCAGTTGCGCCAACGACACGACGTACACGCCCAGATCCAACGTCGCACCGCCGCCGAGCTCGGGCGCAAACATCCGGTCGGACGGATCGAAGTCCCGGACGACTCCCAGGTCGGCCTGCACCGAACGAAGCGCACCGATCGCGCCGTCAGCGATCAACTCCCGTGCAGCCACGACCGCCGGTTGGAACCGGGTCCACATCGCCTCCATTGCGAACACGTTGTGCTCGCGAACCGCGCTCACCAGCGACTCGGCGCCGGCCGACGTGGCGGTAAACGCCTTTTCGACGAGCAATGCCTTACCGGCCGCCGCGGCAGCGACCCCGATCGCGTGATGCTGCGGGTGCGGGGTGGCGATGTAGAGGACGTCGACGTTCGGATCGTCGATCAATTCCCGGTAGGAACCGTAGCTGTGCTCGATGCCGTGCTTCGTCGCGAACGCCTGCGCCCGATCCGATGACCGGGAGGCGACCGCGACCACGTCCGCATCCGGCACGTGGACGAAATCACCCATCACGTTCTCGGCGATACGACCGGGCCCGACGATCCCCCAACGGATCGATGCCGGACTCATAGCGACATCGGGCTCATAGCAGCATCGGGCTCATAGCAATCTCCTCGGGTCCGACGGTTCACTGCTCACGAACGCTACCGGGACACCGTCGAGGGATGGAACGCTGTAGGCGCTCGGCCCGGCTCGCATCGAGGTCCAGAAAAGAATGCGTTGCCCATGTCGAAATCGCGGCCGCCCGAGCGACGCGCTATCAGAGCCTGCACAAGACAGCGCTCACCGAACAGAACCAGGAGCTATCAGGATGCGTTTCCTCAGCATGATCAAGATGGACGAGAGCAAGCCCTTCGGCGAGCCGCCGATGTCGCTGTACGCCGCGATCGCCGAATTCGGCGAGCAGGCAATGAAGGACGGCACCCTGCTCGAGCAAGGTGGCCTGCTGCCCAGCGCGTCGGGCGCACTGATCCGGCTGGCCGACGGCAAGGTCACCGTCATCGACGGTCCCTTCACCGAGGCAAAGGAACTGATCGGTGGGTACGCGATGTTCCAAGCCCGGTCGAAGGAGGAGGCAGTTCAGCAGGCCAAGCGATTCATGGACCTGCACGCCGAGCACTGGCCAGGGGCAGAGGCGGTGTGCGAGGTGCGCCAGGTGATGGATCCGGCAGATTTCGAACCGAACGCCGGCTAGCTCTGACTACCAGCGCCGGCTAGCCCCGACCTGGGCACGGTGGGCGTCCAGTAGGGGTTTGCATAGCGGGGCCAGGACTGCTCTGATCCTCAACCGTGACGGAAACCGAAACCCGCCGGACGATCGAGGCTGTCTGGCGGCTGGAATCTGCTCGGGTGATCGCCGGCCTGGTACGCATGGTGCGCGACGTGGGCCTGGCCGAGGACCTCGCGCAGGATGCTCTGGTCGCCGCACTCACCCAATGGCCGGAGTCAGGTGTCCCGAAGAACCCGGGCGCCTGGCTCATGGCCATTGCGAAGCGTCGCGCCATCGATCACTTCCGGCGCGCTGAACGACTTGCGAGCAAGCAGAACGAACTCGGCCACGCGCTCGAACAGGAGGCGTTCGTGCCGAACTTCGACGAGGGTCTCGAGGACACCATCGAAGACGACATGCTGCGGCTGATGTTCATCTGCTGCCACCCCGCACTGTCGACCGAGTCGCGTGTGGCGCTCACATTGCGGATGCTCGGCGGCCTGACCACACCCGAAATCGCCCGCTCGTTCCTGACGTCCGACGCGACCATCGGGCAACGCATCTCGCGCGCCAAACGCACCCTCGGCGAGGCGGGCGCCGCGTTCGAGGTGCCCGATCGCCGCGAGCGGGTCGAACGAATCGACTCGGTGCTCGAGGTGCTGTACCTGGTGTTCAACGAGGGCTACTCGGCCACGGCGGGCCAGGACTGGATGCGTCCGGCACTGTGCGAGGAAGCAATGCGGCTCGGGCGAATCCTCGCCGGGCTCGCCCCGGACTCGGCCGACGTGCATGGCCTCGTCGCGTTGATGGAGATCCAGGCGTCCCGGGTAACGGCTCGGACCGGGCCGTCCGGTGAGCCCGTCCTGCTGCTCGACCAGAACCGGGCTCGTTGGGACCATCTGCTCATCCGCCGTGGACTGAAGTCACTCGACCGGGCCGAGTCGATCGCAACGACGCAGGGCAGCGCGGGTCCGTTTCTGGTGCAGGCAGCTATCGCCGCGTGCCATGCGCGGGCCAGGGTCGCAGCCGACACCGACTGGGTTCGGATCGCAGCGCTGTACGACACGTTGTCGACGATCGCGCCATCGCCCGTGGTGGAGCTGAACCGGGCGGTCGCGTTGGCGATGGCCTTCGGTCCGCAAGCCGGCCTGGATCTGGTCGATCAGTTGACTGCAGTTGCTGCGTTGAAGAGCTACCACCTGCTGCCGAGCGTCCGTGGTGATCTGCTCGCCAAGCTTGAGCGCCACGACGAGGCGCGTGTCGAGTTCGAACGCGCCGCCGCCCTCACTCAGAACGAGCGGGAGCGGACCCTGCTGCTCGAGCGCGCTGCCGGGTGCGCGATTGCGGGGCGGCGCTCGACGTAAGTGGTCGGCTTGTCAGGAGGACGCGCCGGCGCGCAGGGCAGCCTGCTGTGCGGACAGTTGGTGTTCGCGCACCCAGGCCTGGCTGGCCATCTGGACGGCATCCCAGGGTGAGCCCAGCGGCGGGGTGTAGGACAGGTCCAGTTCGCTCATTCCGTCGACCGTCATGCCATGGAACAGTGCGGCTGCGTAGGTATCCACGCGTTTGGCGGTCTCCGTGCCACGCGGCCCGATGAGTTGCGCGCCAAGCAGTCTGCCGGTGCCTGCCTCGCCGGTGATGCGGATCGTGATCGGCTGCGCGCCGGGGTAGTAGGCCTTGTGATCATCGGGTGTTGCGGTGCTGCTGACCGGCGTGAATCCGGCTGCGGTGGCTTCGTGTTCGCGTAATCCGGTGCGGGCGGCGACCAGGTCGAAGACCTTGACGACCTGAGTGCCGAGGCTGCCCGCGAAACGCGCATTGCCGCCGAGTGCATTCTCGCCGGCGATGCGTCCCTGCTTGTGCGCTGTGGTGCCCAGCGGGAGGTAGGTGACACCGAGCAGGCGGTGGTGGGTGACCACGCAGTCCCCGGCAGCCCAGACGTGCGGCAGACCCGTGGCCATGCTCTCGTCGACTTCGATTGCGCCCCGGGCACCGGGCTTCGCGCCGGCGCGCAATAGCAGGTCGGTGTCGGGCTTGACGCCGACGACGACGAGGACCAGGTCGACGTCCCAACTGAGGGCGTCGTCGTCCGGTCCGACGCCCTCGACATGAAGCCTGCCACCGGTGTTGTCCGTGCGAGTGATGCGTGTGACGGTGGATCGAGTTCGGACGTCGACGCCGTTCCGGTCGAGCTCGTGGCGGACCAGCGCGCCCAGTTCGGGGTCCACGGTGGGCAGCACTTCGGGCAGCATTTCGACCTGGGTAACGGCGATACCGCGGGTCGCGAGCCCTTCGGCCATCTCCAGACCGACGTAGCCGGCTCCGACAATCAGCGCGGTTTTCGGCCGGATTCGGTCCAGGCTGGCGGTCAACGCGAAGGTGTCACCCATCGAATGCAACAGGTGCACGCCGTCCTCGGTTCCGAGCTCGTCGAGTCCGTTGATGGGTGGTCGCACCGGGACCGCGCCGGTGCCCACGATCAGTTCGTCGTAGGGCAATAGCGTCTCGGTGCCATCCGCGTCGCGCAGCGCCAACCGCTGGCCGGCAACGTCGATGTCGGTGGCCAGGGTGTCCAGGCGCAGTGCCATACCGGTTGCTTCGAGGTCTGCGTAGCTGCGGTGGGCCAGGTTGCTCCAATGGGTGACCTCACCGGAGATGTAGTACGGGATGCCGCAGATTGAGAAGTTCGGATACGCATCGGCGACCACAACGGTCACCTCGGCGGTGGGGTCGAGTTCGCGGGCACGCAGCGCGGCCGAGATTCCGGCGTCGCTGCCGCCGATGGCTACCAGGTGCATGAGAACTGCCTTTCAATCATTGGTGATTCTGGGCCGCCGACGCACGTTACGGGTGCCTGGTCGCGGGTTCGACGCCATCATGCGGCATGACAGCGTCATCGGCGGTGCTCGCAGCGTCCGGGTAAAGGATCAGCAAGGCGCCCAGGCCGAGCAGGGCGCCGATGAGCTGCATGCCGATGAATGCCGGTACCGAGCTGGGTGCGATTCCGGCGAACGTGTTGGAGAACATTCGACCGATCGTGACTGCAGGATTGGCGAATGAGGTGGAGCTGGTGAACCAGTACGCCGCTCCGATGTAGGCACCGACCGCGGGTGCTGACAGCGCGCCCTGACGAGTGCGCGCGAGGGCGAAGATCAGCAGGATCAGACCTGCGGTCGCCACGACCTCGCCGACGAGATGGCCACCGCTGGCCCGATGCTTGGTCGCGAAATGGGTGTGCACGGTGAACATGACGTTGGCCAGCAGCGCTCCACCGATGCCCCCGACACATTGCGCGACGATGTAGGCGCCGACGTCTCGCAGCGGTAGGCCCGTTCGGGCTCGTCGGCCGAGCAACCAGTCGGCCAACGTCACCGCGGGGTTGAAATGCGCGCCGGACACCGGACCCAGCATCAGGATCAGCACCGCCAGCCCGAACGCGGTCGCGGTGCTGTTCTCCAGCAGCTGGATGCCGATGTCGCCCGGGGATAGCTGCTTCGCGGCGATCCCCGAACCCACGACGATGGCGACGAGGAGGCCGGTGCCCAGGAACTCTGCGAAGACCCGCCGTCCCAAGGACGTCGCAGCGACCGCAGGCCGGGAGGGCGTTGCTCTGGTCATGCCGACATCGTGACGGCTCATCAACCTCTCCCATATCGACAAACCTCGATATGACCACGATGGTGGATGCATCGACGGATGTCAATTTGTCATGGCAGACTGGAACTCATGCCGACCACGACGCTGCCGTTGCTGCCATCGGAGCTCGCCGCATGCTGCACGCCCGTCACCGGTGGCGCTCTCGACGCCGAGACCGCGGAACGGCTCGCCCATATCTTCAAGGCGTTGGGCGATCCGACCCGGGTACGGCTGCTGTCCCTGATCGCTGCCACCGAAGGCGGCGAGGCCTGCGTGTGTGATCTCACGGCGCTGGTCGACCTGTCTCAGCCGACCGTGTCGCACCACATGAAGCAGCTCGTCGACGCCGGCCTCGTCGCGCGTGATCAGCGTGGCAAATGGGCTTACTACCGCGTGGTCACCGAGACCTTGGAGTCCGTCGCGCAAGCCCTGTCACCGGCAAAGGCCAAGCGCGCCAGCCGCTAGTCCAAGACTGACAAATCTTTCGCAGTGGTCACCTCGGTGTCATACGCCCGTCACACATCCCCTGTGGAATGGAGCCATCCCGAGAGAAGGTGAACCAGGATGGCACAGCTCCTGACTTTCGAATATTCATCGGTCCACGGCGCCCTGGCCGCGGCCTACACCTCAGGGGCTCTGGCGGCCGAGTTCGGGCCGGAGCAGGTACGGGTTGCGCTGACTGTCGACGCCGAGGAGCGTGGCTGGACCGATCCGTTGATCGCTGAGCTCACCCTGGAGGATGCAGAGCTTCGACGGTGGGACACCCGGTTGCTCGGCGTCGTGGACGACGGGGACGGGCCGGCGTGGGCGTTGCTCACTTCGCACGTGAACCTCGAACGTCAATCGGCAGTACTGGTGCGTACGCTCGGCGCGATTTTGCAGGCGCGTCCACATCGGCGACCCACGCTGAGCGCACAGACCCGGTCCGAGTGCGGCGGCTGGATCTGTGATGCGCCACTGCGGGCTGCCAACATCCTGGTCATCGAAGACTTTGTGGCCGGCGCGGCGCGGCTCGCCGCTTGACTCCGCGGCGTCGTTTGCCGCATTCATTCGTTGGCCTGCCACGTCGCGACAGAGTCGTCGTGACGTGGCGGGGCAGCGCTGGAATCGAGGAGGAACGAGATGTTCGCACCCGAGATCCCCGAAGCGGTGACCACGGCTATCGCCGGCGTCATCGCCCATATTTCCGTTGACGCCGCGAGGCTGCGGCCGGAGCCAGCGGTGCACGATTTCTGCGTGCTGCCGGACGAAGCCGTCGACAACTACGGTCTCGATACGGCCGTCCTCGGCGCCGCCTGACTCCGATCGGTAGGCTCCTCTTCACAGTCGTTTCCTCGTGAGGGGTGTCCGGAGTGCAGCAGATCGGTTCGAGCCATCCTGCTGTCCGACAGGTCATCCAGCTGCAGCGCAACGCCGGTGGTGCAGAGCAGGCGTTGACCGTTGCCGAGGGGCTTTGGGCGAATCAGGTCGTACGGGATTCCGATGTCGATGTGCCGGTGCTGCTGGTGTGTCCGGAGGCGTTGCGGGGACCGGAGGCCAAGGACGTTGCCGAGGCGCTGGCTGAGCGGGCGCACGAGTCGTTTCAGATCTCGCTGCGGACCTTGGAACGGCTTGCCGAGCGTGACAAGCCGGATGGATTGATCACGGTGGTGGCGATGCCGCAATGGTCGCCCTCGGATGTGCAGTTCGGCGACCGCGCGCTGGTGCTGGTGGCTGACGGGATCGAGCAGCCGGGCAACCTGGGGACGTTGGTGCGCACCATGGATGCGTGCGGCGCTGATTGCCTGGTGCTTACCGATGCGAGGACAAAGCCCAACAACATCAAGGTGTTCCGGGCAAGTCATGGCACGATCCTGCGGGTTCCCACGGTTCGGTTCGACGAGACGGCGGATGCGATCGGTTGGCTGGATGCGCACGGGTTCCAGATCTACCTGGCCGATACCGACGGTGCCGATCGCTACAGCGATGTGCCGTACGCACCGCGCACCGCGATCGTGATGGGCAACGAGCGATATGGAATCACCGAACCGTGGTACCGGCCGAGCGCGCGCAAGGTTTTCGTCCCGATGCTGGGTGTCGCGGACTCGTTGAATGTGTCTATCTCCGCGGCGATCCTGCTGTACGAGGCGCGCTCGCGGCTGAGCGAATGGCGCGGCTGAAAACAGCCGTGTATGACGTCACCAATACCCGTCAGGTTCAGTTACCCGTCGGGTACGGCCGCAGGCGCGTCGGCTTTGCCGAGTAGTTGTTTCCAGTCGAGTCGGTTGTGTTGGGGTTTTTGATGGGGGTCGATCCAGGGTGGCGGTATCCAGTAGGGCGGGCCGTCGGTCATGACGCAGGTCCAGCCGATGGTCTGGAATTCGCGGTGGTGGTGTCCGCAGACGAGGGTGAGGTTGTTCAGGTCGGTGGGTCCGCCTTGCCACCAGGGGATGATGTGGTGTCGTTGGCACCAGTCCGGTGGGGTGTCACAGCCCGGGAAGGT
>DASXHV010000122.1:0-17002 GCA_036488285.1 Jatrophihabitans sp.
TGGCCTCGTTGAGCTTGCCGAATAGTCGTCCGAGGTCGGCGATGTCTTGGTCGGACCAATCGCTGAGCAGTCGCTCGAGCCGCTTGCGTCTGCCGGTGGTGAGCTGGTTCATCAGCTGCTTTCCCTGTCGGGTCGCCTGCAGCAGAACAGCGCGTTTGTCGTCCGGGTCGGCCTCCCGCGCCAGCAGGCCGGCCTTCTCGAGGTCGGCGACCTGCCGGGACACCGTCGAGGCGTCGAGGCCGGTTCGCTCCGCGACCGTGGTCAGTCGGGACGGACCGCAGAACGAAAGGGTGCCCAGCACCATCAGGGCCATCCGGTCCACCCGGTTGCCGTTCACCTGATGCTTGTAGCGGGTCAGGTTCAGCATGAACGTCCCGAACTCGTGCTCCACCCTCGAGATCGGGTCGCCATTGGCCGCCGAGGGCTGGTCGCCCTTGCGTTTAGATGCTTGCGTCACGCAACTAAATTACATGCAGCCTGCAACTAAGTCAACCGTTTTCGGCGCAGCCGGACGGTCAGCCCGACGGAGCAACGTCGGGCTTGATGGCCCGATGCAGCGCCACCACTCCCCCGGTGAGATTGCGCCAGTGCACGTCGGACCAACCCGAGGCGGCGATGGTGCGGGTCAGAGTTGGCTGGTCCGGCCAGCTTCGGATCGACTCAGCCAGGTAGACGTAGGCGTCCGGATTCGATGAGACCCGCCGTGCGGCCCAGGGCAGTGCCCGCATCAGATAGTTCAGATACAGCTGTTTGAAGCCGGGGATCACCGGCGTCGAGAACTCGCACACCACCAGCCGGCCACCGGGCTTGGTCACCCGCGCAAATTCGATCAGGGCCGCCGGCACGTCGACGATGTTGCGCAGCCCGAACGAGATCGTCACAGCGTCGAAGGACGCATCGGAGAACGGCAGGCGCAGCGCGTCGGCGGCCACGAACGGCAGGCTGCGTCGAGTCGACTTGCCCTTGCCTGCCCGGAGCATGCCGATGGAAAAGTCGCTAGCGATCGCGGTGGCACCGGAGCGGGCCAGCTCCGCGGTGGAAACCGCAGTGCCCGCGGCGACGTCGAGCACCAGCTGACCGGGCGCCAACCGCAGCGCCTCGCGAGTGCGCTTGCGCCACCGACGATCCTGAAAGAACGACAGCACGGAGTTCGTCACGTCATAGCGCCTCGCGACGCCGTCGAACATCTCAGCGACCTCGTGCGGCTCCTTGTCGAGGGATGCTCTGCTCACGTACCTACCTTGCTCTTCGCGCGAGCCTTCAGCGCGGAGTCCGGTCCGCTCGCCACGCGCTGGCGCCCGCTGCGATGCTCACTCATGTCTCGACCATTCTCCCTGAGCAATCTCAGCCGACCGCGGCGGGATGGCCCGGCCCAGAAGTGGGGTCGGCAAGTCGCAGCACGGCCCACCCCACGACGCCCAGGCAGGCCAGGTATCCGAGCAGATGAGGTGGGCCCGACGGGACGCGTTCGTTCAAGAGCACCGCTCCCAGCACGACGGCGACGACCGGATCCAGGATCAGGTTGGGCGGAAAACTCGCCGCCAACGGGCCGAGCTGAAATCCGATCTGGACGAGTAGGTAGCCGGCCACCGCCAACACGATCAGGGCCACCAGTGGCACCCAGCCCTCCGGGTGCCCGAAGGCTTTCAGGCCGAGCCGCTCCCAGAGCGAGGCGACCGCTTCGATGAGCACGCTGACCAGGCCGAACCAGCAGCCGGCCACTGCCCCGAACATCGCCGCGCGCGGAATCGGAGGGCGCCTGTGCACCGCCGCGATCGCGATTCCGCCGAGTCCCAGCGCTGCTAACGAGATCCACGCGGCGGCGTGGGTGTCGATGATGCGGCCGCGATGTGGCGAGCCGATCAACACGAAGAACGCACCGACTGCGAGGACGAGCAAGGCGCAGTCAGCGAGGTTGCGCCGCGACGGCGGCGGCGCACCAAATCTGGATCGCAGCAGGACGGCCACCGGCAGGCACAACACCAGCAGCGGTTGGACGAGGACGACCGGTCCGTTGCCCAGCGCGATCAACTGCAACACGATGGCAAGTACGTCGCCGGCGGTACCCAGCAACCAGCGCCGGTTGCGCAGCAGATCCTTCAACCTGCCGGCGTCGACCTCGCCGGTGTACGCGGCAGCATGTTGGGCGGCGGTGGCGGTCCCGTAAGCGAGTGCCGAGCAGAGTCCGGCACCCACCGCGATAGCGATGGACACTGCGGTGCTCTCGGATTCAGCTGACCGCCGACGAGGCCGCTAGTGGGACCAACTTGAGCGCGGTTGACGAGAAGTGTGAGTGCACCCGGTCGTCCACCGGGTCCTCGGCCGGATCGTTGTGCACCGCGATGTGGTTGTACAACGTGTCGCGCTGGGCGGGGATTCGCCCGGAGGACCGGATCAGGTCGATCAGCTCGGTGCGGTTCGAGCGGTGCTTGGCGCCGGCGGAGGAAACCACGTTCTCCTCGAGCATCACAGAGCCGAGGTCATCGGCACCGAAGTGCAGAGTGAGCTGCCCGATGTCCTTGCCGGTGGTCAGCCAGGATCCCTGTAGGTGGTTGACGTTGTCGAAGAACAGCCTGGACACCGCGATCATCCGCAGATACTCCAGCGAGGTGGCCTGCGTCCGGCCCTTGAGGTGATTGTTCTCCGGCTGGTAGGTCCACGGGATGAAGGACCGGAAACCTCCGGTGCGGTCCTGCACGTCGCGGATCATCCGCAGGTGCTCGATGCGTTCGGCGTTGGTCTCGCCGGTTCCCATCATGAAGGTGGCGGTCGATTCGACACCGTGCCGGTGCGCGGTCTCCATGACCGACAGCCAGGTCTCGCCGTCTTCCTTCAGCGGGGCGATGGCGGTCCGCGGCCGCTTGACGAGAATCTCGGCGCCGGCGCCGGCGAAGGAATCCAGGCCGGCAGCATGCAGCCGGCCGATCACCTCAGCGTGCTCGAGGTTCGACATACGGCCGATGTGCACGACCTCGGACGCGCCCAGGGAGTGCAGGGTCAGGCTCGGGTAGTCCCGCTTGATCGAGGAGAAGATCCGCTCGTACCACTCGATACCGAGTTCGGGTGAGTGGCCACCCTGCAACATGATCTGGGTGGCGCCGAGTTCGACGGCCTCGCCGCAGCGACGCAGGATCTCTTCGTCGCTGTGCGTCCAGCCCTCTTCGTGGTTCGGCGCGCGGTAGAAGGCACAGAACTTGCATGCGGTCAGGCAGACATTTGTGTAGTTGATATTGCGGTCGATGATGTACGTCGCGATGTTGTCGGGATAGCGACGACGGCGAACAGCGTCCGCGGCTTGACCCAGGGCGTGCAATGGCGCGTCGGTGTACAGCAGCAGCGCCTCCTCCGGACTGATCCGGCCACCGTCGGCGGCACGGACGAGCAGGTCGGAAATCGTTGCTGCGTTCACCGTTGACGTCACGGGTATGAGGGTACTTGGCGGTCTGGGCGGTCTGGAACCTCTCCGTCCGACGCGGTGCTGCCGCCGCCGGCCAGCAGTTCGGCGAGGTCCTCGGCGGCCTGCGCGGCAGCGGAATCGGCCACCGCCGATACCCCGCCCATCCCGAAGTACGAATGGTTCAGGGTCGGCCATTCGCGGCTGACGACCCGGACGCCGGCGGTGCGCAGCCGGTCGGCGTAGAAGTTGCCCTCGGTGCGCAGGACGTCCAGGGTCGCGGTATGGATGACGGCTGGTGCGACGCCGGTCAGGTCGGGCGTGCGAATCGGCGAGACCCGCCAGTCCGCGGATGCCGCGTCGGCCACATAGTTGCGCGCGTAGTTCTCCATACCTTGCAGAGTCAATCCGAAGTTGTTTCCGGTGGTCCGGCGTGACATGTAGAACTCGTTGACCCGCGCGTCCCGGTAGCAACCCGCGGCGTCGGTGACCGGGTACAGCAGTAGCTGAGCGGTGACTGGCTGGCCGGCGTCCCGTCGAGCGATCGCTACCGAGGCAGCCAACTGGCCGCCCGCGCTGTCGCCGGCCAGCACGAAGGTTTCGTCGTGACCGCCGAGTTCGCTGCGGTGCTGGTAAGCCCATTCGGTCGCGGCCACCGCGTCGTCGAAGGCCGCCGGGAACGGGTTCTCCGGCGCCAGGCGGTAGCCGACGCTCACCACGACGGCGTCTGCTTGGGTGCAGATCCGGCGCGCGTGGCCGAGGTGGGTGTCGATGTCGCCGACCACCCAGCCGCCGCCGTGGAAGTACACCACCGTGGGGCGGACGCGGTCGGCCAGCGAGTCCTCGGCAGGCCGCAGGATCCGAACTGGGATCGAACCGACCGCGGTCTCGATGACCTGGTCCACCTCGGATGCCGGAATCAGTGCCGGGTTCATCGACGCGATCGCCATTGCGTTGGTCCGTCGGGACAGCGCGCGGGACTCCTCGATCGTGGTGGGTTCCTCGTCGGGAGTTGTCCTGCGCAGCCAACCGGCGATGTCGGAATCGATGGACGAGTCGGTCACGGCGTTCCTTCGGTGTTGATGTCGAGTCGGTCGCCGTCGAGCAGCGGGGTCACACCTCGGCGAAGACCGGGGCGACCGGGTCGCTCAGGGCGCCGACCGATGAGGCGCGTCGAGCAAATTCTAGTAACCCGTCGAGTTGGCGGTCGCCGAGGGAGAAGTCCAACGTCCGGAAGTAGTTCGCCAAGGTCGCTGCGTCGAAGATCTCCCAGCGGGCGGCTTGCGCCGCGACTTCGTCCACGTGGGCCAATGCTTCGTCCCGGCTGCGGATGAACGCGGCGTGCACGTCCTTGATGATGCCCGGGTTCTTCTCGGCGAAATCGCGCCGGGCAGCCCAGACCGCGAAAACCATCGGCAGCCCGGTCCAGTCCCGCCAACACTCACCGAGGTCATAGACATCCAGGCCCCGCCGCGGGCCCTCGTAGGTTGCCCGCAACGCGACATCGCCGATGACCACGGCCGCATCGGCTTCGAGCATCATTGCGTTGACGTCCGGCGGGCAGCTGAAGTACTCGGGTTCGACGTGGTGCACTTCGCTCAGCCACATCTGAGCCAGCAGCACGCTCGTCCGGCTTGTCGACCCGAGCGCGACCGGACGGCCGTTCAGCTCGGACAGCGGCCGCTGGGCCACCAGGTCGACAGACAGCACCTTACCGTCCGAACCGACCGCGATATCTGGCAGCAACACCAGATCGTCAGCATGGCGCAGGTACTCCAGCAACGAGATCGGGCCGATGTCCAGCCTGTCGTCGACCAGCATCTGATTGAGGTTGTCCGGGGTGTCCTTGGTCAATTCGAGGTCCAGCAAGGCTCCCGAGCGCACCAAACCCCAGTAGATCGGCAGGCAGTTCAGGAATTGGATGTGTCCGACACGTGGCCGTTGGGTTGACAGCGATGTCACGGTTGTGAGGTTACGCCGGGCCTGCTATTAGGGTTTGTCATGTGACCGCCACCGCGTACTCCGCCACACCCGGCGCGTTCCCCGACGACGCCGCGCTGGCGGCCAACCTCGTACGCGAGGCCGGCTTACTCGCGGCCCGGATGTTGCGCGACGGCCTGGACACCATGCAGAAGACGTCGGTGTCCGACGTGGTGTCAGCCGCCGACCATGCCGCGGAGGAGTTGATCGTCCGCAAGCTTGATCAGCATCGGCCCGAGGACGGGCTGGTCGGCGAGGAGGGTGCCAGTCGCCCACTGGCCGCAGGCTCGGACCGGACCTGGTTGATCGATCCGGTGGACGGCACGTACAACTTCCTGATCGGTCTGCCGTACTGGTGCGCTGCGGTTGCGCTGACCTCGCGATCGCATCCCGATGCCGAGCGCAGTCCGATGCTCGGCGCGGTCTATCACCCTGCATCCGATGAGCTGTGGCTGGGCGGCCCGGATCACCCGACGACCTGCAACGGCGTTCCGGTTGCGCCGTTGAAGGATGCCGCGTTGTCGCAGCTGTGTCTTTCGAGTTACCTGCACCCTGGCACCCTGGCAGACGACGGTGCCAGGGCGCCCCTGATGGCCGTGATGGCGAAGACCGCGACGGTACGGATGCTGGGGTCGGGCTCCATCGAACTCGCCGCGATCGCTGCGGGCCGACTCGGCGTCTGGGTGCAGCACGATTCACTCGATTGGGACTGGTATCCCGGCGTCGCGCTGGTGCTCGGCGCCGGCGGAGCCGTGGATGTATTCATGCACCGCGGACATCGGTGGCACCTGGCCGGCAATGCGCAGGCCGTCGCCGAAGCGCGTGAGACGTTGCTGGCCACCAACTGAGGTGTTCGGTCGACAAACCTCAGTCGTCGAATTGGTCGCCGGACAGTTTGTCGTCGAATTCGTGCTGCTTCGCGCGCCGGGCTTCAACCCGTAGCTCGAGGTTGCGAGCCATCCGCTCACGTTGCTTTCGCAGCAGCACGAAAGACAGCGGAATGGACAGCACCAGCGAAATCACAGCTGCCAGGAATCCGGGCACCCGCACCAGCCACAGCAGACCCCAGAGGACGAAGAACATCCCGAACCGCAACAGCGAGTAGACCCACATCGCTCCTAGCGAGTGGATCGCACTCGGTGCGACAGGCTCACTGGGCGTGGCCCCGCGGGGTTCGGTCATCCTCAGGCCCAGATGGCTTGCGGCTCGGCCCGACGCTCGGCCAAGGACACCGGAGCCTCGTACTCGCGGATGACCTCATAGCGGGTATTGCGCTCCTTGGGCTGGAACCCGGCATCCCTGATGAGATCGAGCAGGTTCTCGCGGGTGAGCTTGTCGGGCGTGCCGAAGCCGTCCGCGTCATGGGTGATCTTGTACTCGACCACCGAACCGTCCATGTCGTCAGCGCCATAGTTCAACGCCAGCTGAGAGGTGGACAGCCCGTGCATAACCCAGAACACCTTGACGTGGTCGAAGTTGTCCAGCATGAGCCGGGATACCGCGAAGGTCTTGAGCACATCGGCAGGCGCGGCCATGTTCAGATGCGAGAGCCGATTGTTGTCGTTGTGGAACCGCAACGGGATGAACACCACGTGCCCGCCGGTCTCGTCCTGCAACTCGCGTAGCCGCAGCACATGGTCGACGCGATGCCTGGGCTCCTCGATGTGTCCGTAAAGCATCGTCGCCGGCGTCCGCAGCCCCTTCTTGTGGGCAAGCCGGTGAATGCGCGACCAGTCCTCCCAATGGGTGTTGTGGTCGACGATCTGCTTGCGGACCTCCCAGTCGAAGATCTCCGCCCCGCCGCCGGTGAGGGACTCCAGCCCGGCATCGATCAGTTCGTCCAGGATCGCATCGGCAGACAGGCCGCTGATCTCCTCGAAGTAGTGCACTTCGGTGGCGGTGAACGCCTTGAGCGCGACGTCGGGCAGGACGCTCTTCAGCTCGCGCAGCACCCGCGGGTAGTACTTCCAGGGCAGCGTCGGGTGCAGGCCGTTGACGATGTGCAGTTCGGTCAGCCCGTCGTCCTTCATGGCGCTGGCCAGTTCGACGGCTTCCTCGACGCGCATCGTGTACGCGTCCTTAGCGCCGGGCTTGCGCTCGAAAGAGCAGTACGCGCAGGACGCTCGGCATACGTTGGTCAGGTTCAGGTGCCGGTTGACGTTGAAGAAGACGGCGTCGCCGTTCTTCTTCGTCCGCACTCCGTGCGCCTGGGCACCGAGCCAGGCCAGGTCATCGCATTCGTACAGATCTTCGCCGTCCTGCCGGCTCAGTCGCACACCATCGGCGATCTTCTCGGTCAGTTCGTCTTTGCGAGCCTGGTTCCATGCCATGTGCATCAGAGTACGTAAACGCCTTCGTGGCGCTGTCATCATGGTGGGTATGTACGTGCCAGCTCACTTCGCAGCAACCGACCAGACGGTGCAATCGCTGCTCGGCTCGATTACCGCGGTCGATCTGATCAGCCCGTCCCCTCAGGGTCTGATCGCCACGTTCCTGCCGATGCTGTACGAGCCGTCGGCGGACGGGCCCGGCGTCCTGCTGGGCCACGTTGCCCGAAACAACACACATTGGCGCGACGCCCACGGTGAATCCCTGGTCATCGTGCGCGGCCCGGATGCCTACATCTCACCGAACTGGTACGCGGCGAAGGCAGAGCACGGACGCGTGGTGCCGACCTGGAACTACCTGACCGCGCACGTCTATGGCCGCCTGGTCGTGCATGACGACGTGGAGTGGCTCCGATCCCTGGTCACTCGGCTCACCGACCGCCACGAGGCCGGGCTGCCGACGCCCTGGGCAGTCACCGACGCTCCGTCGCAGTACATCGAAGGCCAACTACGTGCGATCGTCGGGCTGGAGCTGGTCATCGACCGGATCGAGGCCAAGGCCAAGCTCAGCCAGAACCGGTCCGAGGCCGATCGGGCCGGCGTGATCGAGGCCCTGGGCGCCGACCCGATCGCTGACCTGATGTGAGGTCAGGTGATTAGGCGGATCTTCACGGTTCCGTCGTCGGCCACCGTGAAACCGGGGTTCCAGGCAACCTCCCAGCGGTGCCCGTCCGGGTCGGCGAAGTACCCGTGGTACCCGCCGAACGCGCCGTACTGAGGCTCCTTGAGAATCTCGGCCCCAGCGGCGCGGGCTCGCTCCATCGCTGAGTCGACCTCGTCCTGGCTGGTCACCACCTGACCGAGGCTGAAGCCGCCGCCGACCGTGACCGCGACGCCGATATCGGCAGCCAGATCAAGGATTCCGAAGATCGCGAACACCAGGCCGGCCCCGACCTGATAGAACACGATGTCGGGCAAATCGAGCGTCGGAATCCAACCCAACCCATGAGTGTAGAAATCCCGGCTTACGTCGAGATCGGTGACGCCGACAGTGACGACTTGGACGCTCTGACGCACAACATCAGTGTGCCGCAGTGTGTGAGCAAAATGTCAGCCGGCCACGTGCTGATACCAGACCGTTTCAGTTCACGAGCCCTCGGCAACAGCGGCCGCCTGAACCTGTCCTTCGAACCGGGTCGACAACACCACGGTCGAACGGGTCCTGGCCACCCCGGCAATCTTGGACAACCGCCGGATGGCCTGTTCAAGACCCCCGACATCAGGGACCCGGACCTTCACCACGAACGATTCCTCGCCGGCTACGAACCAGCAATCTTCAACCGCGGCCATCGCGGCAAGTTCGGTCGCGATGGCATCCTCGTCGGCGGTGTCGGACAGGAAGATGCCGACCAGGGCCGTCATCGAATAGCCGAGGGATTCCGGCTCGACGGCCGCGTGGTAGCCGGTGATCACGCCGGCATTCTCGAGCTTGCTGACCCGCTCATGGACCGCCGGCGCCGACAAGCCGACCTCCCGCGCCAACTCGGCGTAGGTCGCGCGGGCATTCGCGCGCAGGGCGTCCAGAATCGAACGGTCGACGGCATCCATCCGGCAAGTCTGTCAGGATCCGTCGTGGGGGGTGGCCCGTGCGGCGCCCAGATCGCCGGTCCAACGAGTGATCAGAGTGTGCTCGACACCGATCACATCGAGGATCTTGGCGGCCACGAAATCCACCAGCTGCTGCACCGAACCGGCGCCGGCATAGAACGCCGGGCTGGCCGGAAGCACCACCACTCCCGCTTCGTCCAGGGTCAGCAGGTGCCGCAATGTGCCGTTGGTATAAGGGGTTTCTCGCGGCACGACGACCAGTGGGCGACGCTCTTTGATACTCACATCGGCCGCGCGCTGCAACAGATCCTTGCTCAGGCCGATGGCGATACCGGCCACCGCGGCGGTCGAGGCCGGCACGACGACCATCCCCTTGGTCCGGTACGAGCCGCTGGCTGGGCCCGCGCCGAGATCGGCCGCCGTCCAATACCGGACGTCGGACTGTTCGATCGCGCGCCCCAACCATGCCTGCAGATCGGCTTGCCAGTTGTTGTCCCGGAAGGAGATGCCGGTCTCGTCCAGGATGGTCAGCCGGGCGGCACGGGACACGATCAGGTCGAGCGACTCTCCAGCGTCCAAGAGCGCGTTCAGCACTGCGCGGGCATACGGCGTCCCCGACGCCCCGGACACCCCGATCAGCCAGGGCCGCCGGACGGCCGGCTGGTTCATGGCCGCAGGCCGTTCACCACGAGGTCGACGAGCGCGAAGAGGAACAGCTGAATGCCCACGAAACCGTTCGCCGTGAAGAAGGCCCGGTTGACTCGTGACAGGTCATCGGCCCGGACGATCACGTGCTCGTAGCCGAGTACCGCGGCGGTGATCGCTAGCCCGATCCACCAGATCACCCCGAGGCCCGCCGCGATCCCGAACCACGCGTAGCAGGCCACCGTGCCCAGGTGCGTGATCGAAGACGCCCGCAACGCGGCCGGGATGCCGAAGCGCGCCGGGAACGAGCGCGACCCTATTTCCCGATCGACCGCCGCGTCCTGGCAGGAGTAGATCAGGTCGAAGCCGCCGATCCAGGTACCCACCGCGAGGCCGAGCGCGGTGGCCGGCCAGGCGAATCCGCCGGTGACACCCATCCACGCCCCGATCGGTGCCACCGCCTGCGCAAGGGCCAGCAACACCTGCGGGAAATCGGTGAACCGTTTGCCGTAGGAGTACAGCACCAGCAGCCCTACTGCGATCGGTGACAACAGCAGCGGTAGCCAGCCCAGCAAACCTGCGGAGACCTCGAAAACGACGAGAGCAACCAGCAGCCCACGCCAGGCGACGAACAGCGGCAGGACACCGGTGACCAGTTCGCGTTGCGCGGTACGGGGATTCAGTGCATCGAAGCGCCGATCCAGGATGCGGTTGGCCGCCATCGCGACGGTGCGTGCCGAAACCATCGCCACGATGATCAGCGCCAGCTGCCACCAATGCACCGACTTCGACTCGCGCCACATCGCGGTGAACGCGGCGATCAGTGCGAAGGGCAACGCGAACACCGAGTGCTCGATCATCACCAGCCGCAGAAATGCCCGCACCCGGTTCGTCTCGGGCATCGGCTCAGGCGATGAGACCGGGATGTTGGCGGCGGAGGTCGACACCCGATCAGTTTGCCAGCCCATCCCGGGGCGGCTTGCCCCGGAACGCAATGTGCGACCCGAACTGCAGCCCGGAGGGCCCCACGTCAGATGAACGAGCCCACAAGCGCGTGCCGGAACGCGCCACGCTCGGACCGCTGACTGGTCGACCAGCCGCTGGTGGACGCCGCGACGACCGCCGCCAACTGGGACGGCTCACCCAACTTGGTCAGGATGCCTCGGACGTGGGTGCGAACGGTCGCCTCGGACACAACCCAGTCATCGGCGATGTCGCGCACCGACCGTCCGGCACACAACGCCCGCAGCGTCTCGTCCTCGCGCTCGGTGAGCCGCTCGAACCGTTCCATGACCCTGCGCTGCCTGCTGCGCGCAGCGACCAATTCGCTGAGTAACACGGCGCGGCCCTCCGGATCCAGCACTCTCCTCGATTCCAACGCCAGCACCGTCCGGTCGAGCAGCGCATCGAAGCCGTCGGCCTTCGGCTGGTAACCGATCGCGCCGTGCTCCAACGCCTCGGCGATCCGGAGTCGATCGGTGATGCCGGTCATCACCAACACCGAGATTCCGGCCGCGGTCAGTGGCGCGATCAGCCCGACGCTCGAGCCGAACCGGCCCAGGTCCAGATCAAGCAGCACCAAGCGCGGACGGCGCTCGACCAACTGGGCGAGGAGCTCATCCCGTTGGTCGGGAACTACGACTGCTGCCGAAATGCCCCGCCCGTACAAGGCGGCGTGCAGTGTCTCGGCGATCAGCAGGTGGTCATCCACCACTGCTACGTCCAGCGCGCTCAAGATGCCTGCGCCTGAACGGTGTACTGGATCGCGGCACCGGCCGAAGGAAGCGTGATTTGGACCCGGGTTCCGCCGGCCGGACTCGTCTCGAGCCGAAGGGATCCGGACTGGCTGACCATCGCGACCGACGAGGTGTAGAGCCCGAGCCCGCTGCCGGGCACCGCGGCCGAATCGGCGCCGCGTTCACCGCGAAGCAGCACCCGGTCACGCTCGCAGGAAGCTATCCCCGGCCCATTGTCGTCCACCCTGATCGTCACGGTCTCATCGACTTCGTGCGCGGTGATCCAGACAGCCGCGCCAGGCGCGTAGTTGCGGACGTTGGCCAGCAGGTTCGCGATCACCGTCGCGGTGACGGCGGGGCGACCGAGCACCATCCTGTCGAGGTCGCCGGTCCTGACCACGCCGCCGCTGAGCCGATGCGCCAACAGCACCGCTTCGATCGTTTGCCCGAGGTGGAATTGCCTTATCTGATCGGGCTCATCGCTGTCGAGTACGCGGTTGAGCCGGTGCAACTCGGCGGTCATCATCCGGTACAGCTGTTCCGGGCTGAGCAGCTCCGTCGGATGTGCGAGCAGGCTGGAGGCCCCCAGCACCCCTACTATGGCCGAGCGCGCATCGTGCAATCGTTCCCGCTGCCGCTCCTCGACCACATGCAAGCGCTGCTGTGCTGCATCCATGCCGCCGAACAGGTGCAGGGTTCGGCTGCCATGGGCTGAGTAGACGTCGCAGAGTTCGGTTGCGGTTGCCGTCATCGCCACCGCAGCTGCGATCAGCTGGAAGCCGGCTGCGGCCGCCAGTAGCGATCCAGGCACGACGATGCTGACGCCTCGCAGCGCTTCGGCCACCGCCATCAACAGCATCGCCGAGGCACTCCACAGACGGGTCACCCGGCCGTCCCGACGGCCTCGATTCCAGGTGCCGATCGCGATCATCGCCCACAGGGCCGCCGCGATACATTCGCCGGCCTCCCAGATCGCCGGCGAGTTCATCACCGTGCTGCCGGCGATCGGCCGGTAGGTGAGCCCGACCAACACAGCGGCGCACGCTGCGATCCCGACGGCGGACAGCCAGCCCGGATGAACACCGGCTCGCACCGGCGCTGATCGCAGCCCGGCGATCAGCAACGCGAGAACCGGCGCGAGGATCACCAGCTTCAGGGCTGGTGAGGCGGGTAGCTGATGGCTCGGCTGCAGCGTGGGGCCGAGGAAGGACAGCGCGGTCGATGAGGCGCCGAGCACGATGAGCGCGGCGGCGCTGAACGCGGCCTCGGCCTCGCCGGTCAGCCGCCAGCGCGCCATTCGAAGAGCGCCTGCGGAGAGAAAGAGCGCTGCCGCTGTATTCCGGGCGTCGGAGGCCAATTGGGCATTCCCCCACGGCCACAACTGAGCAGATATCGCGGTGAACAGGCACCACGCAAGCACCGCGGTGCTGGTCAGCAGCACCAGCTTCTGGTTGAGGATCGGATGGACCAGCTCGGGCACCGGCTGGCGCCTATCGACACCCACATAAGACTGCGACACGTAACGCACTTCCCCCGTTGTTCGCAGGCGAACCATAGGGATAATTTTCACCTGCAGATAACACGCAAGGTGCACTCAACACCGAAGGGGATATCGCAGTCAACGGCATCGACGGAACTCGTCCAGATTGCCCGATCAATCATCCGCCTTATGGCGGTTTCGGACGCGGACGATGCGGAGCTTTGGCGCTCAATCAGGTCAGGAGCTGTCGGACCGAGACATAGCGGGGCTCGGGTGTGATGTCCGAGCTGGGGTCGGCCGTACGCCAGGACGCTGGACTCACCGAGTGCCGACCTCGTTGATGGTTGCGGGCCTGCTCGATCTCGGACGTGGCGAAGAACAACGACCACAGCATGAGCAGGGCGAGCGCAGAGCAGCCGAGTGCCCCGATGCCGGCCGGCTGCTTGAGGAACACCAACACGAAACCGAGCCGGGGTATCGCACGCGCCACGGTGCCACGAACCATGTCGGGGCGAATGTCCCAGAGGTCGGCGCTGCGATTGGCGTCGCCCTTGGTATGGATCAAGCCGGCCGCCGTGACGTCAGTGACCCGGTGAGTCACGACATCGGTTGTCGACAGCGAGTGCCGGAAGGTGATGACCTGGCCCGGTTTCGGAGGGTTGCTCGCGGGCCGGTCGAGCACGACGTCGCCCGGGTTGTAGGTCGGCATCATCGAACCGGTGTGCACCACGTAGATGCGATAGCCCTGATGCAGCAAAGTGGCCCCGGTGACCACGACCGCGGCCAGGCACAGCGCGAGCAGCGTCAAGACAATCCGTCGGACGGATCGCATGGACATCTCCTGACTGCTCGAGACCTGAGGTCGTGGGTATGTGTCGGCCATGGGGGTGCGACTAGGTGCGCGGTCGGGCTGGCGGGTTGATCCGCCAGCCCAACCATCAACGCCCCGTCGTGTGTTCGTCTAGCTTTGCGGCCTAGAAGTTAGGCGCATCAGGCCGAACCCCGACCTGGGTCGCGACGATCTGGAAAGGCACGTTGACAAAGGTTGTGTCTTGACTGGTTGCTTTTCCGGTCAGCCCGAAGGTCACCGTGGTCGCCGATCCTTGACCAGGGGCCAAGTTGCTGCCGATCTTGATCGCACCAGGTACGCCGCACTCCGGCGCCGACTGCGAGCCGTTGTCCGGGCCAGTCGCCTTGGCATCGCTGCCGCCATTGCCTTCAGGGTTTACCGCGCAGCCATCCGCCGGGTTGGCGGCGAGCTGCAGGTTGTACGACTCGAAGTGGTAGCCCTGGTCGCTGAGGACCTTGAAGTGGCCATAGCCGCCGAGTCCACCGCCGAGGTAGCCGCCGTAGCTAGTCGTCTTGGCACCGGTGAACCTGCCATAGGCCGGCGAGCTTGTATCGAAGACCAACCAGACGTCTTCGTTCGTCGTGGAGTTGTTGGTCGCCGTGTAGCCCACCCGCTGGCTCTTGTCCTCACCGGGGTTCAGGCCGGTGAAGTTGATCGACGTGCCACTCGTGACAACCTGCAGATGGCCCGACGTGCCGGCCAGGTTGCCCGTGTGGCTGTCGGAGAAGTATGCACCGGTTCCGTTTGCCGCAGTTGCCACCAGCGCCGCCGATGCACAGAGTGCACCGACAAAGCCCGCGACCTTGATCGCTTTCTTGCTGACCATCTAGTTCCCCCTCGAAGTCTGGATCCCGGCTTGCACCCCTAGCCGCCGGATACCGACCCAGACTCCCGCTTAACAAGGAATTGATCGTCATCAATTTTGATGAAGTCAGAAATGCCTTTCCCTATAGGCCGTATTCGGACCAGCGCCGGTCCACCAGGGCGATGGTGCCCTCGTCCAGGACGCATTCGGCCGGCCAACCACCGGCGCGATGGTAGCCCTCGGTGGGCAGCTTCGCGGTGGCGTCGATGCCGAGCTTGCCGCCGAAGAATTGCTCGTAGGACGAGTGATCGAGGTGGTCGACCGGCCCGGTCATGTGGACCACGTCGTGTGCGTAGTCGACGTTGCCGAAAGCCCGCCAGGCAACCTCGGTGTAGTCGTGCACGTCGCAGTCCTTGTCGACGATCACGATCAGCTTCGACAGCGAAAGCAGGCCGGCACCCCAGATCGCGTTCATGACCTTGTGCGCATGCTTGGGGAAGCGCTTGTCGATGGAGATGATCGCGCAGTTGTGGAACACGCCGGCCTCGGGCAGGTCGTAGTCCACGATCTCGGGGACGGTCAGCCGGATCAGCGGTAGGAAGACCCGTTCGGTGGCCTTGCCCATCGGCCCGTCCTCCTGCGGCGGGCGGCCCACCACGATGGACTGGTAGATCGGATTCTTGCGCATCGTCATGGTGTCGACGCGCAGATACGGGAACGGCTCGACCGGGGTGTAGAAGCCGGTGTGGTCGCCGAAGGGGCCTTCCGGCATGCGCTGCCCCGGTTCCACCCAGCCCTCCAGGACGATCGAGGCATTGGCCGGTACCTGCAACGGCACGCTGACGCAGTCGATCATGTCGACGCGTTCCTTCTGCAGGAAGCCTGCGAACAGATACTCGTCGATCTCGGCCGGTAGTGGCGCGCTGGCGGCGTACGTGACGGCCGGCGGGCAGCCGAACGCAATCGCGACCGGCAGCCGCTCGCCACGACGCTCGGCGATCGCGGCATGGGAAGTGGAGTCCTTGTGGATCTGCCAGTGCAGGCTGACGGTCCGCGCGTCCTGCTGCTGCAACCGGTACAGGCCCAGATTGCGGGCACCGGTTTCCGGATGCTTGGTGTGGGTCAGGCCGAGATTGAGGAAAACGCCGCCGTCCTCGGGCCACGACTTCACGCCCGGCAGCCGGTTCAGGTCGACATCCTCGCCGGTGTAGACCACCTCCTGGCACGGGGCGCGCTTCACGTGCTTGGGGGGCGCATTGCGCAGCTGAGCGGCCTTGGTCAAGGCTTCCCGAAATCCTGACAACCCATGCGGCATCTCGGGTTTGAGCAGGTCGGCGATCCGGTCACCGATCTCATCGAGGCTGCTGACACCCAGCGCCCGACACATCCGCGACGTGGTGCCGAACAGGTTCATCAGCAGCGGCATCTCGCCCCGCGTCGGGTTGCTGAACAAGACGGCAGGGCCCCGCTCGCGGACCAGTCGCTGGACGATGCCGGTCACCTCGAGGTGCGGGTCGACCGGCGCGCTCACTCGCACCAGGTCGCCGGATCGCTCGAGGTCGCGGACAAAGTCCGCCAAGTCGGTGTATGCCACGGGAGTCAGTATCCCGTGAGCCCTGTCGCCAGCTGAACAGGACGCCCATAACGCCGTTCACGGAGCGGCCCTTGGCGGCCGACATAAGCTGGAGGCATGCTTGCAAAGTTCGGTGGACTCTTGGCCATCGCGGCGGTCGTTTTCTGGCTGTGGGCGATCTTCGATTCATTGACTGCCGAGGACTCCCGAATCCGCGTCATGCCCAAAGTTCTGTGGGTCATCGTGGTCCTGGTGTTCTTCGAATTCGGCGCGCTGGTCTGGGTGCTGTTCGGTCGCCCCCGCCGCGCCGTGCCGGCAGGCTCCAACTCCGCAACCGGCTTCGGATTCGGCTCAGCCAGCCGACTGACACGTCCTGGCGGCAAGCCGCCGCGGTCCGGATCAGGTCCGGTCGGTCCCGATGACGACCCCGACTTCCTGAGCAGCATCTGAGCAGCATCTGAGCAGCATCTGACGCTCGCGCTCTCGGACTGACGCTGACGCTCCCGGACTGATGCTGACGCTCCCGGACTGATGCTGACGCTCTCGGCCGCATGTGATCTCTCGACCTGTCTACGTAGCGTGGATTAATCCACGCTACGTAGAC
>DASXHV010000198.1:0-27259 GCA_036488285.1 Jatrophihabitans sp.
ACCCCGAGGTCCACGAGGATCTGCGCACCGGTGCCGTAATCCCTGGCGTCGGCGGGCAATCCGAGTTCGAGGTTCGCGTCAAGGGTGTCCAACCCGGCGTCCTGCAACTGGTAGGCCTGCAGCTTGTGAAGCAGCCCGATCCCGCGGCCCTCATGACCACGTACATACAGCACGATGCCGCGGCCCTCCCGTGCCACTGCCGCCAATGCCGCGTCCAACTGCGGTCCGCAGTCACAGCGCAGCGAGCCGAACACGTCGCCGGTCAGGCATTCGGAGTGCACCCGGACCAGGATGTTCTCGCCGTCACCGACGTCGCCGAACACGAACGCGACATGCTCGCGGGAATCGTAGGAGGACGCGTAGCCGTAAGCGGTGTATTCGCCGTACCGCAGCGGCACCCGAGCAATGGCCACCCGCTCGACCAGTTTGTCGAATCGGCGCCGGTACGCGATCAGGTCAGCAATCGAGATCAGCATCAGGCCGTGCTCGTCGGCGAAGATCCGCAGTTCCTCGCCCCTGGCCATCCCGGAGGGATCCTTCTCACTCACCACTTCGCACAGCACGCCGGCCGGGTTCAGCCCCGCGAGTACGGCGAGATCGACGGCTGCCTCGGTGTGGCCAGGGCGGCGCAGCACCCCGCCGTCCTTGGCCCGCAGCGGCACGATGTGGCCAGGACGTGCCAGGTCGGCACTCGTCGTCGACGGAGCGGCCAGCAGCCGGATCGTATGAGCCCGGTCGCTGGCCGAGATGCCCGTGCTGATGCCTTCCCGGGCGTCCACCGTGACGGTGTAAGCAGTACCGCGACGGTCCTGGTTGACCCGGAACATCGGCGGCAGGTCGAGCCGGTCTGCTTCCTGCTCGGTGATCGGAACACAGATGTATCCGGAGGTGTAGCGGACCATGAACGCGACGAGTTCCGGCGTGGCCAAGTCCGCGGCAAAGATCAGGTCGCCCTCGTTTTCACGGTCCTCGTCATCGATGACCACGACCGGTTTGCCGGCTGCGATGGCTTCGATGGCCTTCTCGACCGGATCCAGGACGGTCATGATGCGGGGTTCTCTTCTCGTTCGGTGAGCCGACGCTCGGCGTCAATGGATCGCGCGGCAAGCAGGCGTTCGGTGTACTTCGCGAGCACGTCGACCTCGAGATTGACCGGATCACCGACGTTCAGAGCGCCCAGATTCGTCGCCCGCAGCGTTTCGGGGATCAGCCCGACTTCGAACCAGTCGTCACTCACCGCACTCACGGTCAGCGACACCCCGTGCACGGCGATCGAACCTTTCTCCGCGACGTAACGAGCAAGCTCGGCCGGCAGTCCGAAGCGCACCGATTCCCATTCGGTGCCGGGTATGCGTGAGAGCAGTACACCGGTGCCGTCGACGTGACCCTGCACGACGTGGCCGTCCAGGCGGCCGTCCACCCGCACCGCGCGTTCCAGGTTGACCTTGTCACCGACCTGAAGGCCACCGATCACGCTGCGTTTGAGCGTCTCGGCCATCACGTCGAAATCGAGTGCCGCTCCGGAGGCGGAGCCGTCGGCGTGCTGCCCCACCACGGTCAGGCACACCCCGTTGACCGCGATGGACGCACCGTGCGAGACGTCGGCGGCCACCGTCGATGCGCGCACCGTCAGTAGAGCCGAGTCGCCGTGCTCGGTGAGGGCGACGATGTCACCCTGTTCCTCGACGATCCCTGTGAACACCTTTACTCCTCCCGGCCGTCTCGCCATACCGGCCGACCCACGATCTTGACGTCGTCGCCGAGGCGGGTCACCTCCGACATCTCCAGTGTGACGGCATCGGCCATGGTGGTTATTCCGGCATCGCCCAGTGCGGGCGTTCCGGCACCCAACAGCGTGGGTGCCAGATACCCCACCACCTCGTCGACGAGATGCGCTTCCAGGAACGCTCCTGCAAGGGTGGGGCCGCCTTCAAGCAGAACGTGGCGGACGCCTCGGTCAAACAACGCCTTGAGCGCGAAACGTGGCACAGCGGTGTCCAGCACCACAGTCTCAGCGGCGTCGTCGAAGATGAGTGCGGTCTCCGGGACGCGGTGCCGACGATCCATCACCACCCGCAATGGCTGCCGCTCGGCCAGTTCGTCCGGCGCTGCACCGCGCACGCCACGCACCGTGAGCCGCGGATCGTCGGCCAGCACGGTTCCACTGCCGACCACGATCGCATCGACGATGTCGCGTAGCCCGTGCACGTCGGCGCGCGACTGGGGGTTGCTGATCCACCGGGAGGTCCCGTCCGCCGCGGCGCTGCGGCCATCGAGGGTGCTGGCGAATTTCCAGGTGACGAACGGACGAGCCTGCGCCACAGCCAGCAGCCAGGGGCCGAGGGTGCCGCGGCCGATATCCACCGCGTCCACACCTGCGACGACCTCGATGCCCGCCTCGCGCAGTCGGTTGGCGCCACCGGCCGCGACCGGGTTCGGATCGTCGACGGCGTAGACCACCCTGGCGATGCCGGCATCGATGAGTGCCTCGGTACAGGGTCCGGTGCTGCCGACGTGGTTGCACGGCTCGAGGGTCACGATTGCCGAGCCGCCGCGAGCGGACTCCCCCGCAGCTCGAAGCGCCATCACCTCGGCATGCTCATGGCCGTGGGCCTGGGTCGTGCCATGGCCCACGAGCTTGCCCTCGGCGTCCAGCACGACGGCGGCCACTGGCGGGTTCGGACTGGTTCGGCCGGCCACCGTGCGGGCAAGTTCGGCAGCCTGGCGCATGGCCGCCAGTTCGGCGTCGGTTGGCTGCATCAGGGCCACTCAAGCACCGCCAACCGACTGAGCCATGGCGGCGCGGGCCGCGTTTCTGAGCCGCTCCACCGCCAGTGCGGGGTCGGCGGCGCCGTACACGGCTGAGCCGGCCACGAACACGTCTGCCCCCGCCTCGGCAGCCGCGGTGATGGTGTCCTCATCGATGCCACCGTCGATCTCGATGAACAGCCGCAGGTGCCCGGCATTCACGTGCCGACGTGCCGTACGCACCTTGTCGAGGACCTCGGGCATGAATCTCTGGCCACCGAAACCTGGTTCAACCGACATCACCAGCAGGGTGTCGAATTCCTTCAGCACCTCCAGATACGGCTCAAGCGGGGTGCCGGGCTTCACCGACAGCCCGGCAAGCGCCCCGGCGGCACGGATGGACCGCGCGGTCTGCACCAGATCAGCGGCCGCCTCGGCATGAAACGTCACGTTCGCCGCGCCGCCCTCGGCGTAACCCGGCGCCCATCTGTCGGGGTTGTCGATCATGAGATGACAGTCCAGCGGAATATCGGTTGCCGCGTGCAGGCTCTTGACCACCGGCAACCCGATCGTCAGGTTCGGAACGAAGTGGTTGTCCATCACGTCGACGTGCAGCCAGTCAGACCGCTGAACCGACTCTGCGGCGGCAGCCAGGTGGGCGAAGTCGGCCGACAGGATGCTCGGGGCGATCATTGGTTCGCTGGTCGATGCTGGCACGCCAGAAGTCTGCCAGTTCATGGCGATTCGACTCTTCGCAGGCCCGCGAAGAACATCGCATCGGTGCCCTGGCGATGCGGCCACAGCTGCACGGTGGGCGTGTCCGTCAGTCCGCTGACCTCCGCGAACGCCGGGCGGGCATCCACCAACCTCAGGTCTGGGTGCCGGTCGAGGGCAGCATGGACCTGCTGGATCGTCTCGGCCAGGTGCGGTGAACAGGTCACATAGCCGAGCACGCCGCCTGGCCGCAGCAGCCGGACCGCCGCGTCGATGAGTTCGGTCTGCAGGACGATCAACTCGGCCAGGTCGTCCGGCCCTCGTCGCCAGCGCGCCTCCGGGCGGCGGCGCAGCGCGCCCAGACCGCTGCAAGGAGCATCAAGCAGGATCCGGTCGTAGCCCTGCTCGTCGGCCAGCTCGCGTGCGTCACCGATGTCGATCCGGACGTCCCAGCCTTCGGTTACCTGCGCGACCAGCTTCGCGCGATGCGGATGCAGTTCGTTGGCGGTCAGCTGGGCGCCCCGCGTGCTTGCCAGGGCCGCCAGCATCGCCGCTTTGCCGCCTGGGCCGGCACAGAGGTCGAGCCAACGGGTGTCGGGTCCGGTGATCTCCAAGCGGGTCAGAGCGAGCGCGCAGAGCTGGCTGCCTTCGTCCTGGACACCGGCTCGATGCTCGCGGATGGCAGCCACCGATGCTGGATCACCGCCCTCGGAAAGCCTTACCCCATAAGGAGAAAACGGTGTCGCAATCCCGCCGGCCTGCTCGATGAGAGCAGACCGTTCCAGGCGGCCCGGCCACGCCACCAGGTGGGTCTCCGGCCGTGCGTCGTCAGCGGCAAGCGCAGCCTCGAGTTCGTCGAACTCCTCGCCTGCCAACTCCTCGCCTGCCAACTCCTCGCCTGCCAACTCCTCGTCGGGCGGCTCCTCGGCGGGCGGCTCCTCGGCGACATGCTCGCCGCCCAGTGCGTCGGCGAACGCGCCGACGATCCAGCCTGGGTGGCAGTACCGCAATGCGAGTTTGCCGGCCGGCGAGGCGTCGCGCCCGATCCGGTCACACCAGGCGTCGAAATCGCGGGCGCCCACCTTGCGCAGCACCGCGTTGACGAAGCCGGCGGCTCGGGCATTTCCGGTGGCTCGCGCCAGATCAACTGTCGTGGCCACCGCCGCGTGCGCAGGAACCCTGGTGCGCAGCAACTGATAGGCACCCAGCCGCAACACATCCAGCACCGCGCCGTCTATGTCGGCCAGGTCCCGGCTGGAGCACTGTCGAAGGATCTCGTCCAGAGTGCCGGTAGCCCGCACCGTTCCGTAGCCGAGTTCGGTGGCGAGGGAAGCATCCCGACTGTCCAGGCCGGCATCGGCGACCAACCGGGGCAGCACCAGGTTCGCGTAGGCACCGTCGACGGACACCGCGCGCAGCGCTTGGAAGGCAACCCGACGTGGATCGCCACCGGAAGGCCCACGAGACGAATTTGATCGTCGATCGCGCGATCCGGAAGCCACGCGATCAGTCACCGAAACGCTCCCCAGCCTCGATACGGGCACCGCGTGCCCAGTCGGTGGCGACCATCATTCGTTTGCCTGGAGCTTGGACCTCGGTCAGTCGGACGGGACCGGTCGCGGTGCCCGCGTATACCGCCCTCTTTGTCACGGCGAGCACACCGGGCTTCAGACCGTCCGGGGCGGGCGAGCCGTCCGGGGCGACGTCGGGCCGAACGGGTGCCAGCCGGACCCGCTCACCTCGGAAGCTCGCCCACGCACCGGGTGCCGGCGTGCAGGCCCGCACCCGACGGTCCACCGCGATGGCGGGCCGGTCGAAGTCGATGTGGGCGTCGGAGCTGGTCAGCTTTGGTGCGTGGGACACCCCGTCACTGGATTGTTCGACGGGCTGCAGCGAGCCGTCGGCGATGCCATCCATCGTTGCGACGAGCAAGCCTGCGCCCGCTTCTGCCAGTCTGTTGAGCAGTTCACCGCTGGTGTCGGTCGGGCGGATCTGTTCGGTGAGAACCCCGTACACCGGGCCGTCGTCAAGCCCCGGCCCGATCAGGAATGTTGACGCACCGGTGAGCTCGTCACCGTGCAGCAGGGCGGCCTGAACAGGGGCGGCGCCGCGCCAGGACGGCAGCAGCGAGAAATGCAGGTTCACCCAGCCGTGTCGAGGCAAACTCAACGCCGGCTCGCGCAGCAGGGCACCGTATGCGACGACCGGGCAGCAGTCGATCTCGAGCTCAGCGGCTCTGGCGAGAAAGTCAGGATCGGTGGGCTTGGCTGGCGAGAGGATCTCCACACCGGCCTCACGGGCGACCTCGGCGACCGGAGACGGCCGTATCGTGCGACCTCGCCCGCTGGGCGCATCTGGTCGAGTGAGCACTGCCACGACCTCGTGATCGGGGTGTGCCAACAACGCGCGCAGCGACGGCACGGCAGCGCTCGGAGTACCTGCGAACAGCAGCCTCATCGGCCGAATGCGCGGGGACGATCGGGCGCGGCGAGAGTGGTCACGACGTGAGTCTAGAGAGTCGGTTGGCGCCCACCCCCACCCATTAGTTAGTATAGCTAACGAATGGAAGGGTACTTGTGTCTGACAACGCTGCACACGACCGTCGCGTCGCACTATCAGTAACCACGGTAGGCATCCTGGCCGCCACTCTGAACTCCTCGATCCTGTTGATCTCGCTGCCGGCGATCTTCGCTGGGCTGGGCCTGGACCCATTGGCACCGTCCAACATCTCCTACCTGCTGTGGATGCTGATGGGCTACCTGCTCGTCACCGCGGTGCTGGTGGTGACATTCGGACGATTGGGCGACCAGTACGGGCGAGCGAAGCTGTTCAACCTCGGCTTCCTGATCTTCACCATTGCCTCGATCGCCTGCGCCTTGGTTCCGAATTCCGGGGCCGCTGGCGCATTGGAGCTGATCACGCTGCGGATCGTGCAGGGAGTCGGCGGCGCAATGCTGACGGCGAACTCCACCGCCATCATCACCGACGCGTTCCCGCCAGATCGGCGCGGCTTCGCCCTGGGTGTCAACCAGGTGGCCGGCATCGGCGGCTCGTTCGTCGGCCTGGTGGTCGGCGGCCTGCTGTCGGAATGGCACTGGCGAGCGGTGTTCTGGGTCAGCGTGCCGGTCGGCATCTGGGGCACCTGGATGGGTTACCGCACCTTGCGTGACAAGCCGCGCAACACTCGCACCAAGGTGGCCATCGACTGGTGGGGAAATCTGACCTTCGGCGTCGGCCTGATCGCGATCCTGGTGGCGATCACATACGGACTGCAGCCCTACGGCGCCCACACGATGGGCTGGACGTCGCCGAAGGTGCTGACCGGGCTGATCGGCGGCGTGGCCCTGCTGATCGCGTTCGCCATCATCGAGCTGAGGGTGTCCGAGCCGATGATGGATCTGCGACTGTTCCGGATCCGAGCATTTGCGGCCGGCCAAGTTGTCAACGTGCTCGCTTCGATGTCACGCGGTGGCCTGCAGTTCATGCTGATCATCTGGCTTCAGGGCATCTGGCTGCCACTGCACGGCTACGACTTTGCCAGCACTCCGCTGTGGGCCGGCATCTACATGCTGCCGTTGACGATCGGATTCCTGATCGCCGGTCCGGCCTCAGGCGCACTGTCAGACCGATTCGGCGCGCGCGCCTTCGCCACTGGCGGCCTGTTGCTCACCGCCGCGACTTTTGCCGGCCTGATTGCCATCCCCGCCGACTTCAACTACGTCCTGTTCGCGCTGCTGCTGGCGTTCAACGGCATCGGCATGGGCCTGATGGCCGCGCCGAACTCGGCCGCAATCATGAACGCGGTGCCGGCCGCCGAGCGGGGCGCGGCCTCGGGTATCCGGGCCACCGGTATGAACGCCGGGATGGTGCTGTCGATGGGCGGTTTCTTCACCCTGATGGCCATCGGGCTGGCCAGCCGGTTGCCCAACAGCATGTACAGCGGCCTGACCAAGCTGGGCATCAATCCGGACGCCGCGCACACCATCTCGCACGTGCCCCCGGTTGGCACCCTGTTCGCGGCATTCCTCGGTGACAACCCGGTACAGCAACTGGTCAAGCAGGTCGATCCGCAGCAGTTGCAACCTGGCTCCGGAGTCGACACCACCACGCTGACCGGACGCGAGTTCTTCCCGCACTTGATCTCGGATGCGTTCAAACACGGTCTGGTGATCGCGTTCGGAGCATCGATCATCATGCTTCTGATCGCCGCGGTCGCGTCGCTGATGCGCGGCGAGAAGTACGTGCACGCCGAAGATCCCTCCGATCAGCAAGACGGCGCTGTCGATCTGAGATCGGAGTCCATCGGCACTGCGATCGCCCGCGAAGCCGCGGCACTGGACGGCATCCCGGCCCAGGACGCGGCCTTCGAAGATGCCCTCAGCAAATCCGGCGCCCGACTGCGGCAGCCCTGAACCGAGAGGCGCCTTCGATACTCGGGCGTCTGGGCGTCTGGGCGTCTGGGACTCAGACTAGGTCGATGGGATCGAGCGCGATCCGGACTGCCGAACCCGACTTGCGGGCCGAACGCACGGCGGCTGCGGCGTGCAGCGCCTCGGCCAGCGCCAGCCCGTCCGGGCGCGGGACCCGCAGCAGGCTGCGGACGATGTCGGAATGTGCGCCACCCCGTCCGGTCACAGGCACCGAGCCGAGCTCCTCAGCGCTCGAGGGCAGCTTGGCGATTGACAGCAATTCGCTGACGTCTGGCGGAGCACCGGTGAGGCTGGCCATCCGGCTGACCGGCGGGAAACCGAGCTCGCGGCGATCGGCCAGCTCGCGCGCCGCGTAACCGGACGGGTCCCAGCGCACCAATGCCTGCACCGGGGCGAGCGAGGAATCCGCGCCGACCACCACCGAGCCGTCGGCCGCCACCAGGGCAGCCGCATTGCACCAGCGCCGCAGACTCTCCTCCCCGGCCCGCAGATCCGGTCGGGACAGCAACGCCCAGCCGTCCAGTAGGAGCGCCGCGCCATACCCGCCGGGAGCGACCGGCTCGGCGCCTGGCGTCGCGATCACCACCGATGGGCCGTCCGGAATCTCGGCGAGCACCTGATCGCCCGCGCTGGTGCGGGTCACGACTCCGGCGAAGGCGCGGCCGATCTCCTCGGCTGTGCGGTCTGAGCCGATGACGACCGCGCGCATCCGGCTGCCGTCACAGGTGGGGCATCGCCAGGTTCCGGCCGGACGGCCGCACCACCGGCAGGTCGGGATGGCGTGCCCGGAGCTGGCGGCCAGGGGTCCGTTGCAGTGCGGGCAGCGCGCCGGAGTCCGATCCCGCACGCACGCCAGGCTCGGTAGGTAGCCGCGACGCGGCACCTGCACCAGGACCGGGCGCCCCCGCCCCAGGGCCTCGCGGGCAGTCCGGAACGCCAACGCGGGCAGTCGCGCTGAGACGGCAACCGGATCGCGCTCCAATTCCAGGTCGTCGCCGACCACCGCGATCCGCGGACTGGCTTGCCTGGTCACGGCCCGGTCCAGCGCGATCCGCTGCGCCCAGCCGGATTCCAGCAACATCGCCGACTCCGCCGTCTGGGCGAAACCGCCGATCAGCAGGCTGCTGCCGGACTGGGCGGCCCGCAGCACCGCCACGTCCCGGGCATGGGGGTACGGCGCGCGCGGCTCAGCGTGCAGGTCATCGCCGTCGTCGAACAGGACGACCAGCCCGAGGTCGGTGACCGGTGCGAGGATCGCCGACCGATTGCCGAGGACCGTACGCACGGTGCCGCGCCGCACCGCCAGCCAGCGCCGGTACCGGGCTTCCGGCCCGAGGTCGGAGGACAGCAGGACGTGACTGTTGACCGGTAGCCGAGCCGTCAGCGCTGCATCGATGCGGGCGCTGTCTCGGGCATCGGGCACCACCACGATCGCCCCGCGGCCGGCCGCCATGCAGGCCTGGACGGACTCCGCGATCCGAGCCGGCCAGTCCTCGTCGGGCGCGATGTTCCAAACCGCCCTAGCCGGTCGGCCGTCGCGCAGCGCTGTCAAGAACGCCGAACCGTTGCGGTACCGCGACCACGCGGTGGAATCGGGAGCCGCTGGCTGGTCGGCGGCGTCGGTGACCGCCGCGGACTCGGCACGAGCATGCCTGGCCGGCACGCCCAGCCTCACCACGTCGGCGAAGGTGCCTGCCCATCGGTCCGCGATCGCTCGGAACAGCCTGCTGGTGTCAGCGGTAAGCACCGGTTCGTCCCCGACGCCGCGTTCGAGGTAGGACAGCCGGCCGTCGTGTTCGCTGGCCTCGATCCGATCCAGCACCCAGGCGTCGATCAGGCGGCCTGCGAAGCGCACTCGCACTCGGGAGCCCGGCACCACGACCTCGTCCAGCTCGCTCGAAATCAGGTAGTCGAACGGGCGGTCCAGATGCGGCAACGGAGAATCGACCGCGACCCTGGCCACCGGCAGAGCCGCTGCCGGATGGCGGTCCCGACGGATCTTGGCCGGACGGGCTACCGAGGCTCGTCCGGTCGCTTTGCTCGCCGCGCCGGTCACCTGTCATGCCTACCAGTACGGCCCGACCGCTCGCTGGCCGCTGGTGGGCGCGTGGCGGCCGGACACGTCACCCAACATGCAACCCGACGCACCAAAGGGCCAGACTCATGTCGAGTCCGGCCCTTTGCGTGTTTGTTTCGGTCGATCAGCGCGTGCTTGTTTCTGTCGAAAAGCGCACGTTTCTTTCGGTCGATCAGCCTCAGCCGTTGGCGAGCTTGGCCAACTGCTCGGCACGGTCGGTGCGCTCCCAGGTGAAGTCAGCGTCCTCCCGGCCGAAGTGGCCGTAGGCAGCGGTCTTCTGATAAATCGGACGCTTCAGGTCCAGGTCGCGGATGATCGCGGCCGGTCGAAGGTCGAAGGTGTCATTGATCGCGTCGATGATCTTGTCGACCGAAACCGTCTCGGTCCCGAAGGTCTCCACGAACAGGCCCACCGGCTCGGCCTTGCCGATCGCGTAGGCGACCTGCACCTCGCAACGGCTTGCGAGCTTGGCAGCCACCACGTTCTTGGCGACCCAGCGCAACGCGTATGCGGCTGACCGGTCCACCTTCGACGGGTCCTTGCCGGAGAACGCGCCGCCGCCGTGCCGGGCCATGCCGCCGTAAGTGTCGACGATGATCTTGCGACCGGTGAGACCCGCATCGCCCATCGGCCCACCGGTGACGAACCGTCCGGTGGGGTTGACGAGCAGCTTGTACCCGGTGATGTCGATCGTGCTCAGAGTGTCCAGAACCGGCTTGACGACGTGCTCCTCGATGTCGGGCTTGAGGAGGGTGTCGAGGTCGATGTCCTCGGCGTGCTGGCTGGAAACCACGACGGTATCCAGGCGAGTGGCCTTGCCATCGACATACTCGATCGTGACCTGGGTCTTGCCGTCCGGACGCAGGTACGGCACGGTGCCGTTCTTGCGGACCTCGGTCAGCTTCTCGGCCAGGCGGTGCGCCAGCCAGATCGGCAGCGGCATCAACTCGGGCGTCTCGTCGGAGGCGTAGCCGAACATCAGGCCCTGGTCACCGGCGCCCTGTGATGCGATGGCGTCCTCGGAGCCTTCGACCCGCGCCTCGTAGGCGGTGTCGACACCCTGCGCGATGTCGCTGGACTGCGCGCCGATCGACACGCTGACCCCGCAGGATTCACCGTCGAAGCCCTTGCGGGACGAGTCGTAGCCGATGTTCAGGATCGTCTTGCGAACGATGGCCGGGATGTCGGCGTACGCGTCGGTCGTCACCTCCCCGGCGATGTGGACCTGGCCGGTCGTGATGAGGGTCTCCACGGCAACCCGGCTGGCCGGGTCCTGCGCGAGCAGGGCGTCGAGGATGCCGTCAGAAATCTGATCGGCGATCTTGTCCGGGTGGCCCTCGGTTACGGACTCCGAGGTGAATAGGCGGCGGCTCACTAAATTGCTCCTGATTCTCGTGACAACGGGCGAAATTCTAGCGGGTTAGTCGGGAAACAACTGCATCGCACACCGCGCTGGCAAGCACGGCTTTAGGTCCGAGCGGCACGTCGATCTGCGCGCCATCGGCGGCCAAGATCATCGCGGCGTTGTCCGGCTGGCCGAAAGCGCGGCCGTCGCCGACCGCGTTCACCACCAACAGGTCACAGCCCTTACGAGCGAGTTTGGTGCGTCCGTGGCTGAGGACCGAGCCGCTCTCGTCGCCGGTCTCGGCCGCGAACCCGACGATCACGGCCACCCCGAGTCCCCCGTTTCGGCGCTGTTCGACGAGTTCGACGAGCACGTCGGTATTACGGACCAGGGCCAGCGGTTCGGGATCAATGTCGGACTTTTTGATCTTGTGCGGCTGGTTCTCGGCTGGCCGGAAGTCGGCGACGGCGGCGGCCATTACCACCACATCGGCGTCCTTTGCCGCCGCCAGGGTTGCTTCCCGCAATTGCTCGGCGGTGCCGACCCGGACGACCTCGGCGCCTGCAGGGTCTGCAACATCGACATTCGCCGAGACCAAGGTCACACGAGCGCCGCGGGCCGCGGCAACCGTCGCCAGCTCGTATCCCTGACGTCCGGACGACCGGTTGCCCAAGAACCGGACCGGATCCAGCGGCTCTCGGGTGCCGCCGGCCGTGATCACCAGATGACGTCCGGCCAGGTCGGCAGGCAGGTCGGATCCGCGGTGCAGCAGCAGTTCGGCCAGCCGGGCGATCTCGGCCGGTTCGGGCAGCCGACCCTTGCCGGTGTCGGTGCCGGTCAGTCGACCGATGGCCGGCTCCAGCACCGTCGAACCGCGGCGGCGCAAAGTCGCCACGTTCTCTCTGGTGGCGGGGTGCTCCCACATCTCGGTATGCATGGCCGGCGCGAAAAGCACGGGGCAGCGCGCGGTGAGCAAGGTGTTGGTGAGCAGATCATCGGCCAGCCCGTGGGCTGCCTTGGCCAGCAGGTCCGCGGTGGCCGGCGCTACGACCACCAGGTCGGCCTGACGTCCTAGCGCTACGTGCGGTACGTCCTCGGCCTCGGTGAAAACATCGGTCTGCACCTTGTTGTGCGACAGGGCAGCCCAGGTGGGCTCGCCGACGAAACGCAACGCCGAGGACGTCGGGACGACTGTGACGTGATGGCCGGCCTCGACAAGCTTGCGCAACAGGTCTGCGGCCTTGTAAGCAGCGATGCCCCCGGCGACACCGAGCACGATGTTGCGAGGCGGTGAACTGCTGCCCGCGGACGTCGACGCGGGTGCGGTCACATCGGCGTCAGCCACCGGCGCGGGGTCTCTTAACCCTCGGAAGGTTTGAACTCGATCAGATCGCTGTTGATCTCGCGCAGCGCGATGGACAGCGCCTTCTCCTGCGGGGCCGTCTCGACCATCGGTCCGACGTACTCGAGCAGGCCTTCGCCGAGCTGGCTGTAGTAGGCATTGATCTGACGTGCCCGCTTGGCAGCAACGATGACGAGGGCGTACTTCGACCCGGTCCGCTCGAGCAGCTCGTCGATGGGCGGGTTTGTGATGCCCTCGGGGGCAGACCCGATTCCGGTCACGTGTGGCCTCAAATTTCCGTCGAAGATGTCGCGAAGTCGTACCTGGCTCCCGGCCGGGGGTAGCTGATCAGCTCCCTGGCTGGGTTATGACCCGCAGATCGAGCTCAATCCTACCAACCATGCGCCAGTACCCCGGACACCGCGCAGTTGGGCGTGGTTTTCGCGCGGGTCGGGACGGATTGCGCGTGTTGTGATCCAGATTACCCATCGGCGACAGCGCTCGCCGATAGTGTCCGTCTCTACGCGGCTGTGTCGCAGTCAAGCCGGGACGTCGAAGACTGTCGGAGGCATTACGCGAATGAGCAGGGCAGAAATGAGCAGGGCAGAAATGTGAGCGCCGCGCGCGTGGCAGTAGTCCGGGAATCTGCCGAGGGCGAGCGTCGGGTCGCACTTGATCCGGACGCTGTTCGCCGGCTGGGCTCCGACGACGTGGTGGTGCTGGTCGAGGCCGGCGCCGGAGAGCAGGCCTGGTTCTCCGACGAGGCCTATCGCGAGGCCGGGGCCACGATCGTCACGCACGAAGCGGTGTTCGCGGACTCCGATGCGGTGTTGTCGCTGACCCGCCCGGCCGAGGACGACATCGCCCGGCTTCGGTCCGGGCAGGCGTTCATCGGACTGCTGGCTCCGCTCACCAACCCGAACCTGATGACCCGGTTGGCTGCCGCGGGCGTCACGGCGATCAGCCTGGACGGACTTCCTCGCACGCTGAGCCGAGCCCAGTCGATGGATGCCCTCAGCTCGCAGGCCAACGTCGCCGGATACCGGGCGGTGATCGTCGCCGCGGAACATTACGACCGATTCTTTCCCTTGCTCATCACGGCTGCCGGCACGGCAAAACCGGCTTCGCTGTTGGTGCTCGGCGCCGGCGTGGCCGGCTTGCAGGCGATCGGTACCGCCCGCCGGCTGGGTGCCGCGGTCAGCGGATACGACGTGCGCCCGGCAGCCCGCGAAGAGGTGCGGTCATTGGGAGCCAAGTTCGTCGAGCTGACCACCGGCATCGCCGGCGCCGGCGAGGGCGGCTACGCCCGCGAGCTGACGGAGGAGGAACGGGCCGCCCAACAGGCCGAACTCAGCGCTCACATCGCCAAGCAGGACATCGTCATCACCACCGCACAGGTACCCGGCCGCAAGCCACCGCTGCTGGTGACCGAGGCCGCCGTCGAGCAAATGCGGCCGGGTTCGGTCATCGTCGACATGGCCGCCAGCGACTTGGGCGGCAACGTGGCCGGCTCGGTGCCGAGCCAGACGGTGGTCACCCCGAACGGTGTGACGATCATCGGTGCAGCCAACCTGGCGTCCGGGATGCCCAGCAGCGCGTCGGCCACCTACGGCCGAAACATCAGCGCGCTGGTCAAGCACCTGCTCGATGACAGCAAGCAGCTGCACATAGATCCCACCGACGAGATCCAGGCGGGTGTGGTGATCACGCACGCGGGCCAAGTGGTTCACGAGGCCACCAAGGCCGCTGTCGCATCGACCGGAAGCGAGACTTCATGAGTAGCGGGTTCGTAGGTGATCTGACGATCTTCGCGCTCGCCCTGCTGGTCGGGTTCGAGGTGATCAGCAAGGTGCCCGCCACCCTGCACACTCCCCTGATGTCGGGTGCGAACTCGATTCACGGCGTGGTGCTGGTGGGTGTGGTGATCCTGTCCGCGATCGTCAACGGTCCGCTGGGCTACGTCCTCACCTTCGTTGCTGCCGCGTTCGGCGCCGCGAATGTCGTCGGCGGTTACGCAGTGACCGACCGGATGCTGCAGATGTTCAAGAAACGCCCGGTGCCCGCAGCCAAGCCGAAAGGCGAAGTCGAATGAGCAGCGCGGTTGACACTGGCGTCCGGCTGGCATCGTTGGCGGGCGCATCGGCCTTCGTCCTCGGCCTGCACTTGATGAACTCGCCGGCGACTGCACGCCGCGGTAACCAGCTCTCCGCGGCCGGCATGACGGTTGCCGTGATCGCCGTGCTGGTGTCGGTGTCCCACGGCGGGACCATGAATGCCGCTCGCTGGCTGGTGCTGATCAGCGGGGCGCTCGTCGGTGCTGCAGCGGGTCTGTTTTCAGCGCGCAAGGTTGCGATGACCGACATGCCGCAGCTGGTCAGCCTGTTCAACGCAGTGGGCGGTGGCGCGGCCGCGTTGATCGCGGTGGCCGACTACACCCACAACAGCCACCAGGTGGGCAACGTCGCACCGACGGCAACGGTGCTTGATGCGATCATCGGCGGCGTCACGTTCTCCGGTTCGCTGATCGCAGCCGCAAAGTTGCAGGGCTACTGGAGCCAGCCGGTGAACTTCGCCGGCGGCCGGGCGCTGTCGGCAATCGCAACGATCGCTGCCCTCGGTGCCGGGATCTGGATCATCGCCGGGGCGCACAACCCATGGCTGTTGCTGATCGTGGTGATAGCTGCGATCGGAATCGGCATCCTGATGGTGCTGCCGATCGGTGGCGCCGACATGCCGGTGGTTATCTCGCTGCTGAACGCCTTCACCGGCACCGCGGTGGCGATGGCCGGCTTCGTGCTCGAGAACGCCACTCTGACGATCGCGGGCGCCCTGGTCGGTGCCTCCGGTGGCATCCTCACCAAGCTGATGGCCGATGCCATGAACCGCTCGGTGCTGTCCATCATCGCCGGCGGCTTCGGTACCGGTGCCGTCGGCGTAGACGTAGCAGCCGTCGGCGGGGGCAGCGTGAAATCGATCGCCATCGACGACTGCGCGCTGCAGCTGGCCTACGCCGACAAGGTGATCATCGTTCCCGGTTACGGGCTGGCGGCCGCGCAGGCGCAGCACGAGGTGCGGGAACTGGCCGAGTTGCTGGAGGAACGCGGCGTGGAGGTGTCCTATGCGATTCACCCGGTCGCCGGCCGGATGCCGGGACACATGAACGTGCTGCTGGCCGAGGCGAACGTGCCTTACGACCAGCTGCGCGAGATGGACGATATCAATCCGGAGTTCGAGCGCACCGATGTGGCATTGGTGATCGGCGCCAACGACGTCACCAACCCGGCGGCTCGGCGGCCGGGAAATGCCGTATCCGGTATGCCGATTCTCGATGTCGATCACGCCCGGAGCATTGTCGTCATCAAGCGGTCGATGGCTTCCGGTTATGCCGGCATCGACAACGAGTTGTACAGCGACCCGAAGACCAGCATGCTGTTCTCCGACGCGAAGAAAGGCCTGGCTGAGCTGATTGCCGCGATCAAGGCCGTTGGCTGACGCAGCCCGTTGCTTTCCGGCCGCCAAGAAAGGCCTGGCTGAGCTGATTGCCGCGATCAAGGCCGTTGGCTGACGCAGCTGACGCCAGGTCAGTCGGTTACGGGCAGGGCTCGTTCGATCAGTGCCACAACCTCGGCGGCCGCCTGCTCGACGTCTTCATTGACCACCACGGCATCGAACTCATCCTCGGCAGCGAGCTCGACGCGCGCCTGCTCCAGTCGCTCGCTGACCACCTCGGGGGCCTCGGTACCGCGCCCGGACAGCCGTCCGTGCAACTCGGCGAACGAAGGCGGCGACAGAAACACGAATTGCGCGTCGGGCATGCTGGCCCGCACCTGCCGAGCACCCTGCAATTCGATCTCCAGCAAGGTCGGACGCCCGGCGGCAAGATGTTGCTCGACCGGCTTGCGGGGTGTGCCGTACCGGTGCCCCGCGAACGTCGCGTACTCCAGGAACTGACCGTCGGCAATCAGGGCGTCGAATTCGGCCTCGCTGACGAAGTGGTACTGGACGCCGTCGGACTCGCCGGGTCGCGGATCGCGGGTGGTACAGGAGATCGACACCCAGACATGCGGGAAAAGCCGCCTCACCTCGGCGACGACGGTGCCCTTGCCGACACCCGAGGGTCCGGATAGCACGGTCAGCCGCGCCGCAGAGATCTCGGGAGGCTCGGCAGCATCAGGCATGCCCGCATTCTGCCCGACGCCGGCGTCGACGCCGCGCACCGGATCATCGGGCCGCACCAAATGACCTCCGCCTCGCTCAGCCGACGAACCGGTCAAGCAACGCCGCGCGCTGCTTCGGACCAAGACCCCGTAGCCGGCGCGATGGTGAGATCTCCAGCTCCGAAAGGAGTTCGGCGGCCCGCGCCTTCCCGTACCCGGGCATCGCGTCCAGCAGGGACGTGACTCGCAGACCGGCCACAATCGCATCGTTCTCGGCATGCGTGAACAGCTCGTCAAGCCCGAGCTTGCCGGATTTGAGGTCGGCTCTGACCTGTCCACGAACGGCGCGTGCGTGAGCCGCCTTGGCCAACGCGTCCGAGCGTTGTTCCGGCGTCAAGCTGGGGACGATCGGCATCCCAGCAGGGTAGCGATGCGTCCGGCCCATAGTCTGGCGGGGTGACTCCACCGCGGCAGCGACCGGCGTTCCGGCGATGGAAGATCGTCGCTGGTGGTTGGGTGCTACTCGATCTCGTCCTGTGCTGGCAGGCGGTTGTGCTCGCATTGCTGTCCGGACTGTGTACCGGTCGTTGTGATCAGAACCGGACGCTGCCCTGGGTTGGGGTCTTCGCCGCGACGATCGGACTGGTGGCCGGGGTAGCGGTGCTGTTCGGGGCATCGGAGGCACCGGCCGATCGGGTCAGGACAGTCGGGCTGGTCGGGTGCGCAGCGACTGGTCTCGCGATCCTGCTGATCGCCACATATGCCGCGATCATCGTCTGACTTCGGAACCGCAATCTAGGCGCGCAGGAATCGGTATTCCTCGATCAGGCGCACCGCGGCATCTCCAAGCGCACCCTCGGACGGGCCGCTGCGCAGCACCTCCCGCGACACGCTGGGCAGCACATTGCGCAGCCCCGCGCCGAAGATTCGCCTTATGTCATCGGACGTTCCACCCTGCGCCCCGACCCCCGGCGCCAGATAGGGCCCGTTCAGCCCGGCGAGCTCGGCCACCGATGCGCCGATCGTGGCGCCGACCACGACCCCGAAGGATCCAAGCGGCTCGGCCCCGGCATTACGCTCAGCCAGGTCGTCGAGAATTGCCTGCGCCACCACGCGGCCATCCTCGCCACGGGCATGCTGCACCTGTTGCCCCTCGGGATTCGACGTCAGCGCCAGCACGAACACACCCGCACCGTGCTTGGCCGCCAAGTCGAATGCCGGCTGCAACGAACCCACGCCGAGATAGGGACTCACGGTGATGGCATCGGCTGCCAGGTCCGATGACGGATCGAGATAGGCGTCGGCGTACGCAGCCATCGTCGAGCCGATGTCGCCGCGCTTGACGTCCAACAACACCAGTGCGCCCGCCGCTCGGGCGGCCTTGATCGTCTGCTCCAGGATGGCGATTCCACGCGAACCGAACCGTTCGAAGAAGGCCGATTGCGGTTTCACCACCGCCGCGACACCGGCGAATGCCTCCACGCACGTCATCGCGAACTTTTCCAACGACACCAGGTCGTCAGCCATCCCCCACTGCGTCAACAGCGCGGCATGCGGATCGATGCCGACACACAGCGAGCCGCGTTCGGTGAGTGCCGCGTCCAGGCGGCTGCCGAAGTCGACCGTCGATGCTGGGTTGCTCACGCCGACACCTCCTGAGGACGACCGGCAAAGAACTCAGCCTGTTGCTCGGCAGTGCGATGCGCAAAGCCGATCGCTTCGCGCAGTGAGGAGAACCCCCGAGCAGCCAGCTCCTGCCGCAGCTCGGTGATGATTCGGATCGGCGCCGTCGGATCGTTGAACACCGCGGTCCCCACCGAGACCGCCGATGCGCCGGCCAGCACGAACTCCAGTGCGTCCCGGCCAGACATGATGCCGCCCATGCCCAGCAGCGGCAGGTGCGGAACGGCCTGATGAACCTGCCACACGCAGCGGAGGGCGACCGGACGGATCGCAGGGCCGCTCAGCCCCCCTGTCACCCCGCCCAGTGCCGGCCGCATGGTGTCCATGTCGATCGCCAGCCCGAGCAAGGTGTTGATCAGCGAGATCCCGTCCGCGCCGGCATCGGCAACCGCCCGGGCGACAGCACCGATGTCGGTGACGTCCGGCGAAAGCTTCGCGAAGATCGGCACGTCGGGATGCGCCGCGCGTCGAACCGCCGAGATCACCCGCGCCGCAGCTATCGGATCGCAGGCGAAGACCTGGCCGCGGTTCTCGACGTTCGGGCACGAGATGTTCACCTCGATCAGGTCGACAGGCTGGGTGTACAACCGCTTGGCCAGCGTCACGAACTCGTCGGTGTTGTGACCGGCGATCGACACCACCGTTCGAGCACCGGCCTGCCGCAGCCACTTGAAGTCATTGGCGACGAACGAGTCGATGCCCGGGCCCTGAAGCCCGATCGAATTCAACATGCCGGACGGCGTTTCGGCCATCCGCGGCGTCGGCCGACCGGAGCGCGGGCGGAGCATGATCGACTTCGTAACTACAGCGCCGATGTCAGTGACATCGAAGAACTGGCTCAATTCGCGCCCTGCCGCGGCGCATCCGGACGCGGTCAGCACCGGGTTCGGCAACTCGAATGAAGCCAGCGAAGTGCTCAGGTCAACAGACCTCTGGTCAACAGCCATGGTCACATTCCGTCCGCACCGTGCAGGTCCGCGGGCACCTGGCCCACGTCGTCCCATCGAATCCGGCCGGCGTCGAAGATCGGTCCGTCGACGCAGGACCGGACGAACCTCGAGACGCCGTCGCCGCCGCGGACCGGCAGCACGCACGTCATGCACACCCCGATGCCGCAAGCCATCGACTCCTCGACCGCGACCTGGGCCGGAATGGCATGGGCTCGGGCGACATCGCCCACGGCCCGCAGCATCCCCATCGGCCCGCAGGCGTAGACGATCTCGGCACCGAGCCGTTCGATCGCCGATGGCAAGGGATCGGTCACCCAGCCTCGCTCGCCGGCCGAACCGTCATCGGTCGTGACGGTCACCTTGCCGATCGTGCGCTTGGCCTGCATTTCGCCGAACAACTTGCCGGCGGTGGCCGCGCCGACGATGATCTCGACCTCGCTGCCGGCTGCGATCAGCTTCTCGGCAAGGGGAATCAGCGGAGCTGTGCCATAGCCACCGCCGACCAGCACAGCCGGCACCGCATCGCGCGGCATCGGGAAGGGCACCCCGAGCGGTCCGATCAGATCCAGCTGATCGCCCGGCCGCTGCTGCACCAGCCACTGGGTACCACGCCCGAGCGGCGCGACGACGAACTGGATGGTGCCGGCGAATTCGCCACCCGGCTTGACGCCATACATCGCGAACGACCGGCGCAGCAGCATCGAGGTCTCAGGGCCGCCGACGGCGACCGCGACGAACTGCCCAGGCTGGAACGAGCGTGCGACCCCACGCGCGACCACCGTGAACTGGGTGTACTCCCCCAATCTGGTGACATCCAGAATCTCGCCGGTCTCGCGGACGGGTCGGTTCTGGGTCGATGTAACCGAGGACTCCGTTGCCGTCACTGGCCGTTGCCTTCCCGCCAGGCCCGCAGGGCTAAGTGATGTGATTGCAGCGATGCAACCGTGACCTCGTCGCGGCTCAGCTCCTCGATACCCTGCACCGCCGCTGCTACCGCCTGCACCGTGGTCAGGCACGGGATGCCGGCTTGCACCGCCGCGGTCCGGATCTCGTAGCCGTCGACCCGCGGCCCGGAGTTGCCGGGCGAGCCGAACGGCGTGTTCAGCACCAGGTCGACGTTGCCGGCCAGGATCTCCTCGACGATGTTTCCTGGTCCGTCGGAGAACTTGCCGACCACCTCCGCTGCCACCCCGTTGCGCCGCAGAACCTGCGCGGTTCCCTTGGTGGCCAGGATCCGGAACCCCAGATCATGCAGCCGTTTCACGGGGAAGATCGCTGCGCGCTTGTCACGGTTGGCGATCGAGACGAACACCGTTCCCTTCGAGGGCAGCGAGCCGTATGCGGCGGCCTGCGATTTCGCGAACGCGGTCCCGAACACCGCGTCGAAACCCATCACCTCACCGGTCGACTTCATCTCCGGACCGAGGATCGAGTCGATCGAGTCACCGGCCGGGGTCCGGAAGCGGTGGAAGGGCAGCACTGCTTCCTTCACGGCGATGGGTGCGTCTGGCGGCAGTTCGCCGCCATCCCCGACCCGGGGCAGCATGCCTTCGGCGCGCAGTTCGGCAATGGTCGAGCCGACCGCGATACGCGCCGCGGCCTTGGCCAGCTGTACCGCGGTCGCCTTGGACACGAACGGCACGGTACGGCTCGCGCGCGGGTTTGCCTCGAGAACGTAAAGGACATCCCCGCTCAGGGCGTACTGGACGTTGAGCAGGCCATGCACTCCCACGCCCCGGGCAAGCTTCAGGGTGGCGTCGCGCACCTGATCTATGACGTTGCTGCCGAGGGTGATCGGTGGCAGCGCACAAGCGGAGTCGCCGGAGTGAATGCCGGCCTCCTCGATGTGTTCCATCACACCGCCGAGATACAAGTCGGTTCCGTCGTAGAGCGCATCGACATCGATCTCGACCGCATCGTCGAGGAACCGATCGACCAGCACCGGACGATCCGGGCCGATCTCGGTCGCGTTGGCGATGTAGCTGGACAGGCCCTGCTCGTCGTAGACGATCTCCATGCCACGTCCGCCGAGCACATAGGAAGGGCGCACCAGCACCGGGTACCCGATCCCATCGGCGACGGCCTTGGCCTGGGCGAAGGACACCGCCGTGCCGTGGGTGGGAGCGATCAGGCCGGCCTCGGACAGCACCCTGCCGAACTCGCCACGATCCTCGGCAAGATCGATCGCCTCGGGCTGGGTACCGAGCACCGGGACGCCGGCGTCCTTGAGTTTCTGCGCCAGCCCGAGGGGCGTCTGGCCACCCAAGGTGCAGATCACGCCGGCGACGGTGCCGGACTGCTGCTCGGCGTGCACGACCTCCAGGACGTCTTCGAAGGTGAGCGGCTCGAAGTACAACCGGTCCGCGGTGTCGTAGTCGGTCGACACCGTCTCGGGGTTGCAATTCACCATCACCGTCTCGTAGCCGGCGTCGCGCAACGCCATCACAGCGTGCACGCAGGAGTAATCGAACTCGATCCCCTGCCCGATCCGGTTCGGCCCGCTGCCCAGGATGATGACCTTCGACCGCTCGGTCTGTGCGCTGACTTCGGTCTCGGAGTCGTAGGAGGAGTAGTAGTAGGGCGTCTGCGCTGCGAACTCCGCAGCGCAGGTGTCGACGGTCTTGAACACCGGGTGGATTCCGGAGCGGTGCCGCAGCCGACGAACCCCTTCCTCGCCGGCGAGTTCCGGGCGCAGGGCAGCGATCTGGCGGTCGGACAGGCCGTGCCTCTTGGCCTTCAACAGCAGGTCGGGCGTTAGCGCCGGAGCCTCGGTGACCGCTGCACCCACCTCGGTGATCAGCGCGATCTGGTCGATGAACCACGGGTCGATGCCGGTGGCCTGAGCCAGTTCGTCGACACTCGCGCCGGCCCGCAGCGCCTGTTCGACGACGTACAGCCGGCCGTCGGTCGGCACCGAGGCGATGCCGAGCAATTCCTCGACCGAAGGGTAGAACTGCGGACCGGGCGTCAACGAGCCACCGTCCGCGCCGATGTCGGCGGTCGTCCAGAAGCCGCTTGCCTTGGTCTCCATCGACCGCAACGCCTTGCCGAGGGCCTCGGTGAAGTTACGTCCGATCGACATCGCCTCGCCCACCGATTTCATGTGCGTGGTGAGCACCGGGTCCGCGCCAGGAAACTTCTCGAACGCGAACCGCGGGATCTTCACGACCACGTAGTCCAGCGCCGGCTCGAACGAGGCCGGGGTCGCCGAGGTGATGTCGTTGGTGATCTCGTCCAAGGTGTAACCGACCGCGAGCCGCGCGGCGATCTTGGCGATCGGGAAGCCGGTCGCCTTCGATGCCAGAGCCGAGGACCGCGACACCCGTGGGTTCATCTCGATCACGATCATCTTGCCGTTTGCCGGGTTGATCGCGAACTGGATGTTGCAGCCGCCGGTGTCGACGCCGACCTCGCGCAGCACCGCGATACCGACGTCGCGCATGTGCTGGTACTCACGATCGGTCAGCGTCATCGCCGGCGCGACCGTGATCGAATCTCCGGTGTGCACGCCCATCGGGTCAAGGTTCTCGATGGAGCACACCACCACGACGTTGTCCTTGCGGTCGCGCATGAGTTCGAGTTCGAACTCCTTCCAGCCGAAGACGCTCTCCTCTACGAGCACCTCGGAGACCGGCGAGGCAGCCAGACCGCGACTCACCTGGGTCCTGACCTCGTCGGCGTTGTGCGCCATGCCGGACCCGAGGCCCCCCATCGTGAACGACGGTCGGATGACGACCCGGTTGCCGACCGTCTCGGCGAAGGCCGTGGCCTCCTCGAGGGTGTGGCAGACCGCCGACGCGGGCACCTCGGCGCCGATGGCACGCACGATGTCCTTGAACTTCTGCCGGTCCTCGCCGCGTTGGATGGCATCGATGTCCGCGCCGATCAGCTCCACGCCGTATTTGTCCAGCACACCCGCCTCGTGCAGGTTCACCGCCAGATTCAGCGCGGTCTGGCCGCCCAGGGTCGGCAGGATCGAGTCGATCGGATGTCCGAGCGCCTTTTCGGTGGCGATCACTTTCTCCACGTACTCCGGCGTCAACGGCTCGATGTAGGTGGCGTCGGCGAATTCCGGGTCGGTCATGATCGTCGCGGGGTTGGAGTTGACCAGGCTGACCCGGAATCCCTCGCTTCGAAGCACTCGGCATGCCTGGGTCCCCGAGTAGTCGAACTCGCAGGCCTGACCGATCATGATCGGCCCGGAGCCGATGACCAGGATGTGCTTGATGTCGGTCCGCTTCGGCATCAGCGCTGCCCTCCGTTCGCGGTACCCGACTTCGCGGCAACGGTGCGTTCGCCGAGCAGATCGGCGAACCGGTCGAACAGATAGGCAGCGTCGTGCGGGCCGGCCGCCGCCTCCGGGTGATATTGCACCGAAAACGCTGGCGTGTCGTGGGCGCGCAGCCCCTCGACGACGTTGTCGTTCAGGCACACATGGCTCACCTCGACGTCTCCGAAATCAGTGGCTGTCCTCCCCTCGATCGGGGCGTCCACCGCGAAGCCGTGATTGTGGGCGGTCACCTCGACCTTGCCGGTCAGCCGATCCTGAACGGGCTGGTTGATGCCGTGGTGGCCGTAACGCAGCTTGTACGTCCCGAAGCCGAGCGCCCGGCCGAGCACCTGGTTGCCGAAGCAGATGCCGAAGATCGGGACCTGCCTGAGCAGCAGTTCGCGCACCAGGTCGACAGCCTGGTCCGCGGTGGCCGGATCGCCGGGGCCGTTGGACAAGAACACCGCGTCGGCTCCGACATCCAACACATCGTCGAGGCTCGAGGTGGAGGGCAATATGTGGCTGGTGATGCCGCGTTCTGCCATCCGGTGCGGCGTCATGGTCTTGATGCCGTAGTCCAGAGCCGCGACGGTGAATCGAGTTTCACCATTCGCCGCAACGGTATACGGCTCCGGCGTGGTGACATCCCCTGTCAGGTCCGAACCGGCCATCTGCGGTGACCCGGCGACCTTGGCCAGTACGGACTTGCGATCGAGGTCGACCGATGAGATCGCGCAGCGCATCGCGCCGCGATCGCGCAGATGCCGGGTCAACGCACGGGTATCGATACCCGAGATCCCGACGATGCTCTGCAGAGACAGTTCCTCATCCAGGCTGCGTCGGGCCCGCCAGTTCGAGACACGGCGGGCCGGATCTCGCACCACATAACCGGAAACCCAGATCCGGGAAGACTCCGAGTCTTCGTCGTTGACGCCGGTGTTGCCGATGTGCGGGGCGGTCTGCACGACGATCTGCCGGTGATACGACGGGTCGGTAAGGGTCTCCTGATAGCCGGTCATGCCGGTGTTGAACACCGCCTCGCCGAACGTTTCACCGATGGCGCCGTACTGCTCGCCGGAAAACGTCCGGCCGTCCTCGAGAACGAGAATCGCCTTGCCCATCAAGCTCCCTCGCTGTTTTCGATCGCGGTCACCCAGTCGGGATAGACGGTTTTGTCATCGGCGCGCAGGCCGGTATCGAGGTCGGTCCCACCATGCTGCCAGCGCAACACGAGCAGACCACCGCTGCCGACCACCTTTCCCGCCAGCGCGGGTTCCAGTCGGGCGTCGATCAGCTGCTCGGACGGGATGAAGATCGGCTTGCTACCGATCCGGTCGATCAGGGCGCCGGCGTCGGTGAGATGCGCTGTGGTCTCGGCCCGTTCGCCCAACGTCTGGGCGACCACCCGGTTCTGCCATTGGGTGGCGATGGTGGTGCCGATGTACACCCCGGTCAGTTCCGGGGCCCGCTCGGCACCGAGTTCGACGGGCACCTCCGGTAGCGCCGGCAGCTCGGCCTGCCGCCGGGCCCGGTTACGCCAACCGAGCCACATCCCAGCGCAGCCAAGGGCAAACAGGATCACGAAGCCGACGACCAGTTCGATCCGCGTCATACCGCGACTCCGGCTGCCAACGCGCCATCGATCACGGTCGCTCGGCCGTGCAGCATGGTGGCCAGCACCCGCCCGGGCAGTTGCCTTCCCGCGAACGGCGTGTTGCGCGACAGCGAGGCAAGCTGGGCCGGATCGACGATCCAGTTCGCAGTGTCATCGATGAGCGTCAGGTTTGCCGGAGCACCGATCTCGATGAGGCGGCCGTGGTCGGCCACCCTCCCGATCCGCGCCGGCCGCACGCTCATCCGGTCGGCGACACCGGCCCAGTCGAGCAGGCCGGTGTTGACCATGGATTCGATCACGACCCCGATCGCGGTCTGCAGTCCGAGCATCCCGAACGCGGCGTCAGAAAAAGCGTGGTCCTTGTCGTGGGCGGCATGTGGGGCGTGGTCGGTGGCAACCGCGTCGATGGTTCCGTCGGCCAATCCCACTCTCAGCGCCCGGACGTCCTCGGCCGGACGCAGCGGCGGATTCACCTTGTACACCGGGTCGTATCCGCTCAGCAGGTCGCACGTGAGCAGCAGGTGGTGTGGCGTCACTTCGGCCGTGACGTCGATCCCTCGGCTCTTGGCCCACCGGATCACCTCGACAGTTCCTGCCGTCGAGACGTGGCAGATGTGCAGTCGCGAGCCGGTGTGCTGGGCCAGCATCACGTCGCGGGCGACGATGCTTTCTTCGGCCACGCCGGGCCAGCCGGCCAGGCCGAGCCGTCCGGACAGCTCGCCTTCGTGGGCGCAGCAGCTGCCGTCGGCCAGCCGCGGGTCCTGAGCGTGCTGTGCGAGCACGGCGTCGAACGGTTTGAGGTACTCCAGAGCCCTGCGCATCAATCGCGCGTCGCTGACGCAGTGCCCGTCGTCGGAGAAAACCCGCACCGCGGCAGCTGACCGGGCCATGTTTCCCAACTCGGCCAGCGTTTCGCCGGCCAGCCCCTTGGACACCGCACCGACCGGACGGACGTCCACCAACCCGGCTGAGGCTCCCAGCCGCGCAACCTGCTCGACCATCTCGGCGGTATCGGCGACCGGCGTGGTGTTGGCCATCGCATGCACCGCGGTGAACCCGCCGAGGGCCGCGGCAGCCGAGCCGGACTCAACCGTTTCGGCATCTTCCCGACCAGGTTCACGCAGATGGGTGTGCAGGTCGACGAACCCGGGTAGCAGGATCGCGCCTTCGCCCTCGATGACCTCGGCATCGGCGGCCGTGTCGATCGAGGACGCGATCTCGGCGATCTGACCATCCGCGGTGAGTACGTCCACCGCAGTTCCGCCGAGCGGTCGCACCCCCCGCCACAGGATCGGGTTCATGCGCTGATCTCCTCGATGGTCGGTGCGGGTACATCAGAACCGGCTACCAGGTGATAGAGCACGGCCATCCGGACGGCTACGCCTGCCCTGACCTGATCCAGCACGATCGATCGATCGCCGTCGGCGGCGGCCGAGGAGATCTCCAGGCCACGGTTCATCGGACCCGGGTGCAGGACCGGGGCGTGTTCGGGCAGCAGGTCCAGGCGGCGCGGGGACAGCCCGTAGCCGATCGCGTACTCCCGCTCGGTCGGGAAATATCCACCGGACATCCGCTCGCGCTGGACCCGCAGCATCATCACCGCATCAACGTCTCCGGCGACCTTGCCCGACAGCACGGCGTCCAGATCCCAGCTCGTCGCACAGGACCAGGACGACACCCCGGCCGGCATCAGGGTGGGTGGCGCGACCACGGTGACCTGAGCGCCGAGCGTGGTCAGCAGCAGCACGTTGGAGCGGGTTACTCGGCTGTGCGTCACGTCTCCGACGATGACGACGTGCCGGCCCTCCAGGTCACCGAGCCGCCGGCGTAGCGAGAACGCGTCGAGCAAGGCCTGGGTGGGGTGCTCGTGGGTGCCGTCGCCGGCGTTGATCACCGACGGCGCGCCATTTTCTCCGGCGGCTTTGACG
>DASXHV010000008.1:0-25666 GCA_036488285.1 Jatrophihabitans sp.
AGACAGCTGATGGCGCGGTGCAGTTGTGCATCCGCGCCATCAGCAAACCCGCTTCGGTACTCACCGCGCTCGGAGGTCCGCTCGGACGTCTCATTCAGCGGCGGGTGACCGATGCCTACGTCGCGGGGGTGCTCTCCGCGCTCGCTCGGCCGTAGGCCAGCAATACGACGCCGGTGCTGAAGGTCCGGGATTCGATCAGGCTGAAGGTGGTCTTGTCGATGCCCTCATGAAACATCCGCGAGCCGGCGCCGACGACGACCGGGTAGACCAGCAGTTGGAGCTCGTCCACGAGGTCGTCCTTGATCAACGTCTGCACCAGTCGGCCGCTGCCGCCGACCAAGATGTTCGCGCCGTCCTGCTTCTTCAGTTCAGTGACCGCGGCCGCGACGTCACCGGAGATCAGGCTGGCATTCCAGGTCGGATCCTGCAGGGTGGTCGACGCGACGTATTTCGGCAGGCTGTTCATCCGGTCGGCGAAGCCCGCCTCGTCGGTCATCGTCGGCCACGCCTCAGCAAAGCCTTCGTAGGTAACCCGGCCCAACAGCATCGCGTCGCTGCTCCGCAACTCCTGGAGCTTGAACTCTGCGATGTCATCGCCCCAGAAGTCCATGGACCACTTGTCGGGGCCCTCGATGACGCCGTCGAGGGTCATGAATTCTGATACGACTACTTTCCTCATCACTGCCTCCATTGGCGTACGTGCTTGGTGGTTGATCGAACGGCTGGTGGTTGACCGAACGGCTGGTGGTTGACCGAACGGCTGGCGCTCAGATCGTCACGCGGTTGAGAAATGCCTGCCACGAACTTCTCGTCTCGTCCCGATCGACGTCATCGGCGAATAGGTGGTGGCCGACGCCGAGGGGCATCCCGAGCGACCAGCGGCTGTGGAACCGGTACAGCGCGTCCGAGGTGCGAATGCCCAGCAGGTTGTGAGTCAGGTAGTCGAGTTCGCCTTCGATCCGCGTGCTGTCGTCGAGGGAAAACCGGACGGACGCCCCCGGCTCGACGTCATCGGCAAGCCCCAGTTCACGTTGCAGCGCGGGCCACGCCGCGGGGTCGGCAGAACTAGGCGGCGCGTCGGCACCGATATAGGTTGCGGCTTGGCCGGGGAAGTACTGCAAGTACTGCGCGAGAGTGTGCAGGTAGAAGTTCCATCCCTGGTTCGCACCGTCGTACTGGGCGTCCCAGTCTTCGTCGAAGATTCCGCTGTGCACACAGCGAAGTACTGCGCCGCCACCGTCATGTGCCTCGACGATGAATTCCAGTGCGTTGAACCAACCGTCCTCGCGCTCTGCGCGGTTGGCGAAGCGATGTGGCGGATCCCAGACCGTCACCACACCGCCCTCGGACACCGCACCCCCTTCGCGCGGTTCGATGTCCATCGGCCACAGCCAGGACGCGACGCCTCGTTCGGTTGCGATCGCGGCCCACACCTGTTCCGGCGTGCCCGGAAGTTGCACTTCACGGCGCAACTCGAATTCCTTTCCCATTACTTCACTGCTCCTTCGGGGTGGTGTCCGGTAGCGACCGGTCAGGGCTGTCGGTGGTGTGCTTTCGAGTGATGCTCGGGTGCACCGCAACGATGAGGCGATGCTTGCGGCCGTGCTCGGCGGAATCATCGTGGTACTTCGCGACCAGCGTGGCGATCGTGGTGGTGAGTTCGTCGGCGAAGGCTGCCCGGTCCGCGGCGGTGGCGAACCGGATCTCGCTGTCGAGGGCGAACGTCGCCAGCCGCTTGCGCGCGGCCGTGGAACCGCTGATGAGCTCGCCGACCTCCTGCACCAACCTGGCCGCCAGAGCCAGCATCCATCGCGCCGACAGCTGGTCCGGTGAGCGGTCCGGGTCCGGCGCTACCGGCGACAGGGCGCTCGGCGAGATCACGAACGAGGCCGCGGTCGCCTGCATGACCCGCTCCATCACATTGCCTTTGCGGCGTTCCTCGACGAGCTCGATCAGGCCGTGCCGCTCGAGCGCCCGCAGGTGGTAGTTGACCTTCTGGCGAGGCAGACCCACCCGGCCGGCGAGTGAGCTGGCGGAACCTGCTTGCGCTAGTGCGGCCAGCAATCTGGCGCGCACCGGGTCCAAAGATGCCTCGGCTGCGGCCGAGTCTTCGATCGCTGCTACGTCCAACATGGCTTGGACTCTAGTTACCGACAATATTACTTGTCAAGACTAGATTAGTGGTCGGTCGCGAGCGCGAGCGTCGCAGATCGAGCTGCCGTTGCCGACGAATTCGGGTGACCCGCGCCTTCGTTCATGACAGGGTCGACAGATGTCTCGAGCGGAGATCCGACACGTCCCCCTGTCCGACGCCTCCTCGTGGTTGAAGAGCATGAAGTCGACCTTCATGGAAGATCCGAAACTCGATTTCACTGAGGCGCAGCAAGCTTGGTGGGCATCGATCTGGGATAGCGAACGAATCCGTGGCGGTTACGCCGACGGGCGGTGGGTGGCCACCCTGCGGACCTTCCCGACCGTGCTAACCGTGCCGGACGGCGCTCGCGGCACCGCCGAGATCGCTGCCGACGCGCTCACTCAGGTCACCGTCGCGGCGACCCATCGTCGACAGGGTCTGTTGCGCGGCATGCTGACCGCCTCGCTGGAGGACGCCAAGGAACGCGGCGAGGTGGTGAGCATCCTGCGAGCCGCCGAGTGGACCATCTATGGCCGCTACGGCTATTGGCCCTCGACATTGGGCTGCGACTACCAGGTGGTCCTGGCCGGCAACGGCGCGGCCATCGAACGGCCGGCCGGCTTCGACGTTCGACAGATCGACCCGGCTGAGGTCATCAAATATCAGTCCGATGTCTATGACCGGATGCGGGTTCGCCGCGCCGGACACATCCAGCGCACTGATGCGATGCGCCGCCGGGCGCTCGGGCTCGACGGGCTGAAATCCCGATACGGACGCGAACCGATCTGTGTCATCGCGACAGCGGCGAACGGACAGGTCGACGGCACATTGTGGTGGATGGCCAAGGACGGCAACTTTTTCGACGGCAAGCTGGACATCGAGGTGCTCGACCTCACCGCCGCCACCGACGATGCGTACCAGGCGCTGTGGCACTACGTGCTCAACATCGACCTGTCAGCCACCGCCGGCTACCGGGAACGCGCCGTCGACGAACAACTCGAATGGCTGCTCACCGACGGCCGGATCGCGCGTCGGCAGCGCACCTGGGACGACGTCTGGCTGCGCATGCTCGACGTGCCTGCGGCATTGTCGGCCCGGAGGTACGCGGCGACCGATCGCCTGGTACTGGATGTCGTCGATTCCGACACTGGCGGATACGGCCAGGGCCGGGTCACCCTCGACGGCGGACCGGACGACGCCGAGTGCACGGCCACACCGACGGCGACGGCGGATCTTCGGCTGTCCCAGCGGGCCCTTGCCGCGGTATACCTCGGCGGCCACTCGCTGACTTCGCAGGTCTGGGCGGGCTACGTCGATGAAGAATCCCCCGGGGCGCTCGACAGATTCGCGGTAATGCTGCGTACCGACCAGCCGCCCTGGAACGCAACCGGCTTCTAGCGCGGCGATCCGCCGCCAGGGGCCGCCCCCGCGACGCCGGCCCGCTGAGTTACGCCTGCGTGATCGAGTTACGCGAGCTGGCTCCCGCACGCCGCGTCCCTGCCGCTGAGTTACGCCTGCGTGATCGAGTTACGCGATGTGGCGCGTAACTGAGTCAGTGACGCGTAACTCAGCGGAAGGAGCGGCTCGACGGGGCGTAACTCAGCCCCAGCCGCGATCAGGCACTGAGTTCCGCGCGCAGCGCCCCTGCCGCTGAGTTACGCCTGCGTGATCGAGTTACGCGAGCTGCCTCCCGCACGCCGCGTCCCTCCCGCTGAGTTACGCCTGCGTGATCGAGTTACGCGATGTGGCGCGTAACTGAGTCAATGACGCGTAACTCAGCGGAAGGAGCGGTCCGACGGGGCATAACTCAGAGGGGCGTAACTCAGAGGGGGGCGTAACTCAGCCGGGGGCCAGCGCGCTGCCCACCGTGACGAAGTCGATCAACTCTTCCACTGAGCGCAGCAGCGCAACCTCGACATCGGCGTAGCTGTCGACCGAAGCCAGCACCTGGCGCCACATCTGCCGCGGATCGGAAACGCCGAGAGCATCGGCGATTCCTTCCTTCCATGGCACGGAGCGCGGCACCACCGGCCACGCGTCGATGCCGAGCGCGGCCGGCTTCACCGCCTGCCAGATGTCGACGTACGGGTGACCATTGATGAGAACGTGCGGGGACTTCACCTCAGCGGCGATCCGCGATTCCTTGGAGCCCTGCACCAGATGGTCGACCAGCACGCCGAGCCGCCGAGTCGGGGCCGGATCGAAACCACGGACCAGCTCGACCAGGTCGTCGATTCCGCCGAGCGGCTCGACCACGACTCCTTCGATGCGTAGATCCTCGCCCCAGATCCGTTCGATCAGCGCGGCATCGTGCACGCCCTCGACCCAGATCCGGCTCGCCTTGGCCACCTGCGCGCGCACTCCGGCCACAGCCACCGATCCCGACGCCGTGCGGCCCGGCTTGCTCGCGGCAACTGGCGTCTGCGCCGGCCGGATCAGGGTCACCAGCTCGCCCTCGAGAAGGAACGCGGCCGGCAGCAAGGGAAAACTACGTTCGGCGTCGTGGCGGTCTGCGAGGGTCACGACGTCGCGCTGCTCGCCGGCGACGACGTCGCGACTGATCCGCACGACTGCCCCGCAGAAGCGTCCGTCGGGCGTCTCCACGACCAGACCCGGCTCGGCCGGCACTTGTCGGACCACTTTCCGCCGCAGCTTCGTCATTCGACCCTGCTGTGCCAGGACGTCCTCGGAGTAGCGCACCTGGCCACCCTAAGGCGGCCGGGTGCCGAAGCCTGGTAGGTAGTCTTGTCACTCGTGTCGTACCGTCGCTGCGCTCAACTGGCCGCCTGGGGTTCTGCCTGGCTGGCCGGTTCAGTGTCCTTCGACGACGTGCTCGAAGCGGTGATCCTGGACGCGCGCCATCGACCCGGCGTGGGGTTCAGCGCCGGTACGCCCAGTCCGGTCGGTGCGGTGCTTGCCGACTGGAAACAGGCGGGCACCCGAACGCTTCGGGTGGTACTCCCCCGCCCGGGTGATGTTCGCGGCCTGGCCGGCCCGCTGGCCTTCCGGGAAGCAGCGCTGGCGGCAGGCGAGGCGGTGTACGGCGAACGGTTTGCCGTCACCATCGAGGTCGGCCCGGAAACCCCGAGCAGCGCCGGACGCGAGGTGTACTGGCACCGCGCCGACGTCGAGGAGCCGATGCTCGACGTGATCAGCCTGGCCGACGCCGAGCACGACCTCACCGAAGCGATCAGGAACACCGCATCGCTGTTCGCGCAACGCGGCGCGACGAGTTGGTTGTCCGACATCGCGCCGGCGCTGTCCGACGCCAGGCGAGCCGGCGAGCGGCTCAATCTGCCCGCCAGCCATCCGCCGCGAGGAGTGCGGTTGGTTGCGCAGGCCGAACGGCTGTCTGCCGTGTTGGCCGTTGTTGACGCCGACCAGACCGGCGAGGTCACCGCGGGCGCGATGGCCGACCGCAGCACCGCGCTCGCCCCGCTGCGCATCGCGGTGCGGCGCGCCCTGTTGGCCGGCTACAACGCCGCTGCTGAGGTAGCAGCGGGCTGACGCGCCCGGATCAGGGCCGCCAGCTCAGGCCGCGGCCGGACGGCGAGGTGCTGGGCAACAGTTGGACGGGCAGTTCACGCCACAGACACCCAGCTGTGAAAGGGATTCTGGTGCTCGTCCGATCAATTGCTCCTCGACCAGGTCGACCAGGCCGGACACGAACGCCGGGTGGCTGCCGGCGGTCGCTGCCCGGACGAACCGCAGCCCCAATTCGGCCGCGGTGTCGCGCGCTTCGTTGTCCAGATCCCAGACAACTTCCATGTGATCAGACACGAATCCGGTCGGTGCGAGCACGACGGCAGACGCCCCCGACTCGGCGATGGTGCGCAGGTGGTCGTTGATGTCCGGCGCGAGCCACGGCACCTGCGGCGGCCCGGATCGGGACTGCCACACCAGGTCGAACTCCGCCCCGGGACCGCGTACCGCTGCTGCGACCAGACGCGCCGTCGCCTGATGCTGGGCCAGGTAGAGACCACCGGACGGCCCGGCGGTGTCGTTCATGCTCACCGGCACCGAATGTGCCGTGAACACCAAACGCGCGGTGTCCCGGTCCTCGTCCGGCAGTTGCGCAATCGCAGCCCGCACCCCATCGACGTTTGCCGTTATGAAACCAGGGTGATCGAAGTAGTGCCGGAGCTTGCTGAAGCGTGGTGCCGTGCCGGCGAGCTCGTCGGTGACGCGGGCAAGATCCTCGCGATACTGCCGGCACCCGGAGTACGAGCCGGTCGCGCTGGTGGTCAGCACCAGAGCGTGCTCGATGCCGTCGGTGACCATGCTCCGGGCGGTGTCGGCGAGCAACGGATGCCAGTTGCGGTTCCCGAAGTAGGTGGGCAGCGTGATACCTCGCCGGTCGAACTCGGCGCGGACCGCGGCCAGCAGTTCCTCGTTCTGCGAGGTGATCGGCGATACGCCGCCGTAGTGCAGATAGTGCTCGGCCACCTCGGCGAGCCGCTCGTCGGGGATGCCACGCCCAGCGGTGACATTGCGTAGGAACGGCATGACCTCATCGGGGCCTTGCGGGCCTCCGAAGGACAGCAGCAGGAATGCGTCGGGCCGCGGTTCAGATGCCACTAAAAGCCCATCGCATGGAAGCCGCCGTCGACGTGCACGATCTCACCGGTGGTGGCGGGTAACCAGTCCGACAGCAGCACGGCGCAACTCCGGCCGACCGCGGTCGCATCCTCCAGTGCCCATCCCAACGGAGCCCGCGGCGCCCAGCCGTCCTCCAGGGCCGCGAAGCCCGGAATGCTCTTGGCGGCCATCGTCCGCACCGGGCCGGCGGAGACCAGGTTGACCCGGATCTTGTCCGGTCCGAGCTCGCGGGCCAGGTACCGCGACGTCGATTCCAGCGCCGCCTTGGCGACACCCATCCAGTTGTAGGCCGGCCACGCGAGCGTCGCGTCGAAGGTCAGCCCGACCATCGATCCGCCGGATTCGCCGAACAGCGGCCGGGTCGCCAGCGCCAGCGACTTGAACGAATACGCCGACACCTCGAAGGCCCGCGCGACATCGTCGATGGGCGCATCCATAAACGGCGAGCCCAGGCAGGACGGTGGCCCGTAGGCGATGGAGTGCAGCACTCCGTCCAGGCCGTCGACGTGCTCCCGAACCTTGTCGGCAAGGGCGGCCACCTGCTCGGCGTTGGTGATGTCGAGCTCCACCACCGGCGCCGGCTTGGGCAGCCGCCGGGCCACCCGCTCGACCAGCGACATCCGACCGAACCCGGTGAGCACGACCTCGGCGCCTTGTTCCTGGGCGACCTTGGCCACCGAGAAAGCGATCGACGCGTCGGTGATCACGCCGGTGATGAGCAGTCGCTTGCCGTCCAGAAGTCCCATGCCGCTACTCCACGCTCTCGTCGTTGTCGCTCCGTTGGGCCAGTGAGGCTCAGATACCCATGCCTAGTCCGCCGTCGACCGGCAGGACCGTGCCGGTGACGTAAGACGCCGCGTCCGAGGCGAGAAACTGTGTCACGCCGGCGACCTCGGCGACACTGCCGTACCGCTTGAGCGGCACGCTGCCGAGGATCTCGTCCTTGCGGGCATCGGTCAGTTCGGCGGTCATGTCGGTGTCGATGAAACCGGGCGCGACCACGTTGGCGGTGATGTTGCGGCTGCCCAACTCGCGAGCTATCGAGCGGGCCAGGCCGATCAGGCCTGCCTTGCTGGCGGCGTAGTTGGCCTGCCCCGGCGAACCCAGCAGCGCGACGACGGAGGAGATGAAGATCATCCGTCCCTTCTTGGCTTTGAGCATGCCCGGCGTCGCACGCTTGGCGACCCGGAACGCTCCGGTCAGGTTCGCGTCCAGCACTCGGGTGAAGGACTCCTCGCTCATCCGCATCAGCAACGTGTCGTCGGTGATGCCGGCGTTGGCGATCAGCACCTCGACCGGTCCGTGCACGGCTTCGATCACGCTGAACGCCGCATCGATGGCCTCGCTGTCGGTCACATCGCACTGCACGCCGAGCAACCCCTCCGGTGCGCCGCTGCCCCGGTGAGTCACCGCAACCTGGTCGCCGGCAGCCGCGAATGCCTGCGCGATGGCCAGTCCGATGCCACGATTTCCGCCGGTAACCAGTACAGATCGAGTCACGGTCGGCAACGCTAGTCGATCTGCGCACCCGCTCGAAGTTACCGGCTGGTAGGTGCCCTATCGGCGCAGGCTAGGGTCGCTGCCATGCGTGCTGTGCAGATCGAATCGTTCGGTGGCCCTGAGGTCCTGATCGTCGTCGAGGTCCCCGACCCGACGCCCGCCGAGGGCGAGGTGGTGGCGCGGGTCCTGGCGGCCGGCATCAACTACGCCGACACCCATGCGGTTGAGGATTCCTATCTCGCCAAGCAGAGCCTGCCGTTGATCCCCGGCGGCGAGGTCGTCGTAGAACTGCCGGACGGACGGCGGGTGCTGACGATGGCTCCTTCCGGCGGCTATGCCGAGAAGGTCGCCGTCAATCCGAAATTCGTGTTCGAGGTGCCCGACTCGGTCACCGATGCCCAGGCGCTGACCTGCCTGGTGCAGGGCGCTACGGCCTGGCATCTGCTGCGCACCAGCACCCACTTGGCCCAAGGCGAGTCGGTGGTGGTGCATGCCGCGGCCGGTGGCGTCGGCACGATCGCGGTCCAGCTGGCCAAACGCTGGGGGGCTGGTCGGGTGATCGGCACCGCGTCGACGGCGGACAAACGCGAACTGGCAGTACGGCTCGGGGCCGACGTGGCGATCGACTCCACCACCGACGACCTGACCGGCGCGCTGCGCCAGGCCAACGACGGGCACGGTGTCGACATCGTGCTGGAAATGACCGGGGGCCCGGTGTTCGATCAGAGCCTGGCGGCCCTCGCGCCTTTCGGACGGCTGGCGACCTACGGCATGGCGAGCCGAAAGAACCCGAAGCCGATCGAAGCCGGTGCCTTGATGGCCCACAGCAGCGCCGTGATCGGATTCTGGCTCGCGCACACGTTCAACCACCCGCAGATGCTCGTAACTGCGGTAAACGACCTGTTCAGCCTCATCGCGGCGGGTGAAATCGAGCCGGTCATCGGCGGCATCTACTCCCTCGACGAGGTCGCGGACGCGCATCGTGCGCTGCTGTCCCGCGGGACGGTCGGAAAGCTGGTGCTGGTTCCGCGCTCCTGACACGGTCCTGACGCTGACACGGTCCTGATGCGACACGGTCCTGACGCGTCAGGTCAGACGGCCGGACCAGAGCAATGAGACGGCGCCAGCGGCGATCGCGCACAGCAGGCCCGCGAACATGAATCGCCAGCTGATGTCGCGTTGCGCAGTGGTGTAGCCGATCTGCGAACCGATGTCGTTGTAGACCGACTTCAACTCATCCACCGACGTAGCGGTGTGGAAGGTGCCACCGGTTGCCTGGGCGATTCCGCGCAAGGTCGGCTTGTCGGCCGGAACCCGTTGGGTCTGGCCCTCCACGGTGACGGTGCCGTTGTCGGTTCCGAACGCGATGGTGGAAACCGGCGTGTTGGCCTTCTTCGCTGCGGCCGACGCCTCCGCAACCGTTCGGCCGACGGTGTTGTAGCCGTCGGACAGCAGCACGATCCGGGCCGGCGCGGGCTTGTCTGCGCCCGCGGTGGTGGCCTTGCTGAACGTGTCGATTGCCGACAGGCAGGCGAAGATCCCCTCACCGATCGCGGTGTACGGCTCCAACTGCAGGTTGCCCACGGCGCGTTTGAAGGATTCCCGGTCGACAGTCGGCGGGACCAGCACGCTGCCGTCCCGTCCGAATTTCACCAGCCCGAGGTTGATCCGTTTCGGCAGCACGTCTGCGAACGCCTGGGCTGCCTGCTTGGCGGCGTCGAGCCGGTTCGGCAGCACATCGGTGGCCTCCATCGACAACGACACGTCGATGGCCAGCATCACGGTGGCCTTCTCCTGGGGCACTCGCACCGAGGCTGTCGGGCGAGCCACTCCGAGCGACAGCACGGTGAGCGCGATGAGCAGCAACGCAAAGGTCAGATGCCGACGCCAACCGGGACGGCGCGGCACCACGCTGGCCAGCAAGGAAGTGTTGCTGAAGCGGGCCACGAACTTGCGGCGACGCAACTGCAGCAACAGGTATCCGACCGCGACAGCGGCCACTCCGACCAGCACGAACAGCCATGACGGCGACGCGAAATGCATCAGTGCACCCCCAGCATGCCGGCCCGAGACGGCGGCCGGACCGCGACGCCCCGACGCCGGGTCACCACGAACTTGGCTATGTCGGACAGCCAGTCCGAATCGGTCCTCAGCTGCAGATGATCGGCTCCCGCACGCCGCAACATCGATGCGATCTGCTCGCGTTGTTCGCGGGCGGCGAGCGCATAACGCTGCCGAAGGTTCGAATCCGACGTCTGCACTTCGAGCTGCTCACCGGACTCCGGGTCGACGAAGGTGACCAGACCGGCCGGCGGAAGATCCAGTTCACGAGGGTCGATGATCTCGACGCCGAGCAGTTCGTGCCGATCACCCAGGCCGCGCAGCGGTCGTTCCCAATCGGGGGTACCGAGGAAGTCGGAGATGACCGCGACCATGCCGCGGCGACGCGGCGGGCGGCGCACCTGCTCCAGCGCGGCCCGCAAATCGTCTGCACGGCTTGAAGTCGCGCGCGGGGTCACCGCAAGCCTGCGCAACAGGAAGCGGGCGTGGTTCGTTCCGCCCATCGCCGGGATCCGATACATCTGTTCGCCGTTTGTCGCAACCGCACCGATCCGGTTACCGGACTTGGTGGTCAGGTGCGCGATCGCGGTAGCAGCTGCCAGGACGAGTTCCCGCTTTTCCATGTTGACGGTTCCGAAGTCCAGGCTGGGCGACAGGTCGCACACCAGCCAGGTCTCCAACTCGCGGTCGGCCACGGTCTGACGCACGTGCGGCGTCATGGTGCGGGCAGTGACCGGCCAGTCCATCCGCCGTACATCGTCACCCGGGAAGTACTGCCGCGATTCCCCCGCCTCGCTTCCCGGTCCGGGCACCAGGCCGAGATAGTTGCCCTGCAACAGGCCGTCGAGCTTGTTTCGCACGACGTATTCGAGCCGCCGCAGGACCGCTTCGGTCTCCGGCCGCAGATCGGACAGCGATGCTGCTGTCACCAGCAGGTCACCGACCTCGCACGGCTCACGCCGGCGTTCCCCAGCTCGAGGACGTGCCGGGGCTGCTCTGCTGGCCGGTCTGGGCCGAGGTCCCAGAGCTGTCGGACGACGGCTGTGAGGCCGCGTGAGCGCCGTTCTGCAGCGGTGCGGTGCGGGCCTGAGGGGCCGCGGTGCCGGCGGCGGGCAGGTAGCCCGACGCAGCCCGTTGCCGCGGTGCGACCTGTGGCAAGGGCACAGTCTGCAGCACCCGCGCCACAGCCTGGGTAGCCGGCACACCGTCTGCGATGGCGTCGTAGGACAGCACCATCCGGTGCGGCAACACGTCGATTGCAACGTCCAGAACGTCCTGAGGCAGCACGTAGTCACGTCCGCGTAGCAGTGCGAGCGCCCGTCCGGCCGCGATCAGCCCGAGGCTGGCCCGCGGGCTGGCTCCGTAGGCGACCCAGCCTGCGACATCCGGCATTCCGAACTCGGCGGGCTGGCGGGTGGCGAAGACCAGCCGGACCACGTAATCGACCACGGCGTGGTGCACGAACACCCGCCCGGCGCGCTGCTGCAGTGCCATCAGTTCATCGGTGCTGATCACCGGCTGCGCGACCGGCGGATCGACGCCCATCCGGTAGACGATCTCGCGTTCCTCGGCCGGCGACGGGTAGTCGACGTTGATCTTCATCAGAAACCTGTCGCGCTGTGCTTCGGGCAGTGGGTAGACGCCTTCGGACTCGATCGGGTTCTGGGTGGCCAGCACCAGGAAAGGATTGGGCACCGGGTAACGCTTGCCGCCCAGGGACACCTGACGCTCAGCCATCACCTCGAGTAGCGCCGACTGGACCTTGGCCGGCGCCCGGTTGATCTCGTCGGCGAGCACAAAGTTGGCGAACACCGGACCGAGTTCGGTGTCGAACTGTTCCGAGCCGGGGCGGTAGATCCTGGTGCCCACGATGTCGGAGGGCACCAGGTCGGGCGTGAACTGAAGGCGGGCGAAGGTGCCTCCGACGGTGTGCGCGAGGGTCTCGACGGCGAGGGTCTTGGCGACGCCGGGCACACCTTCGAGCAGGCAATGCCCCTTGGCCAGCAGGCTGACCATCATCCGCTCCACCATGCGTTCCTGGCCGACGATGACCCGCTTGACCTCGAACATGGCCCGTTCGAGAGCGGTAGCGTCCGCCGCGGGAGTCGGTGGGCTCGCGGGCTGGGTCATAGGGCTCCTACTCGGTTCGACAGGTCATGCGAGGGCCGGACGTCACTTCCCTAACCGTAACCGAGGATTACGGCCGGTCACCGCACGGGCAGCGTCATTCCTTGCCGGTTATTACCCAGCCGATCGGCGGCCTGCTCATTCCGGCCGCTCATATCGAGCCGTCCGACCGAACCGTCCCTGGCCGAGGGTTCGCCGGCGCGAGCACTGCTGGCGCGGCTATCCGCCGATCGCGGACATCGGACGGTCCGGCTGCCGGAAGCCGGGCAGCGTGATGCCATGTCCGGCGGGCTTCATGGCCACCGCGTCGCGAATCGTGCCTGCGAGTTCGGCATCACTGGCACCGGCCCGCAGCATGGCCCGCAGATCGGTCTCGGTGTGCGCGAACAGGCAGGTCCGCAGTTGGCCGTCGGCGGTGAGGCGGAGCCGGTCGCAGTCGCGGCAGAACGGCCTCGTCACCGAGGCGATGATGCCGACCTGCCAGCGACCGGCCGCCCACTCGTCACGGTCAGGTCCGTCCAGCACCTCGAACTCCTCCGCGGGCGCGTGGCCCTCGTGCCCGACCGGACGCAGCTCGTAGCGAGCCGAGAGCACTTCGAGAACTTCCTCAGCGGTCACCATGTCCTCGCGCGTCCAGGCGTGCTGGGCGTCCAGCGGCATGTGCTCGATGAAGCGCATCCGATACCCGGACATCAGCGCCCAGCGAAGCAGGTCCGGTGCCTCGGACAGGTTCACATCGCGCATCAGGACGGCGTTCACCTTCACCGGCTGCAGGCCGGCTGCGGCGGCGGCCTCGAGGCCGGCCAGCACGTCGGGAAGCCGGTCGCGCCGGGTCAGACCCGCGAACCGCTCGCGGTCCAGGGTGTCCAGCGAGACGTTCACCCGATCCAGGCCGGCATGGGCCAGGTCAGCGGCCTTGTCCGCCAGCGCAAGGGCATTCGTGGTCAACGACAGCGCCGGACGTGGACGCAATGCGGCCAGCCGCGAAATCAGTCCCGCTACTCCGGCGCGCACCAACGGCTCGCCGCCGGTCAACCGCACCGACGTGATGCCGAGGGTCAGAAACACCTCGGCGAGGCGGATGATCTCGTCGTCGCTGAGGACCTTCTCGCGTGACATCCAGTCCAGGCCCTCGGCCGGCATGCAGTAGGTGCACCGCAGCGAGCACTTGTCGGTGAGCGAGATGCGCAGATCTTCAGCCCGACGACCGAACGCATCGATCAGCTCCGCGGTGGGGCGGATCTCCGGCTCGGTGATGGACATCCATCCACAGTAGACGCCAGCACCGACGGGCGGTCAGCACTGTGACAAGGACAAGACCGATTTGCCGCGGAAGGCTGCCGCGGAAGGCTGCCGCGGAAGGCTTAGGAGAGCGGCCGGGTGGCACCGAAGTAGTCGCCGGAGACGTCGCCCATCGGCGTGATCTGTACGACCGAACCCGAGTTGGGCGCCTGGATGACGTTGCCGCCGCCGATGTACATGGCCACGTGGTGGATACTGCTCTGCCCTGGCAAGCCCCAGAACAGCAGGTCGCCGGGCTGGAAATTACCCCATCCGGGGTGGAAGTTGCCGGCCTCGCTGTACTGCGACGCCGCATAGTGCGACATGCTCAGGCCGGCGGCCTGGTACCAGCCGTACATGACCAGCCCGGAGCAGTCGAAGCCGCTCACGTTGCAGTCATTAGGTGCGCCGTTGCTCGCATCGCAGGTACCGCCGCTGGGGCCGTTGTTGCCGCCGCCTGCCCACGCGTACGGCGTGCCCAAATACTGTTCGGCGAAACAGACCGCCCGCTGTCCGGGGCTGCCGCCACAGGGCCCACCGGTGTGGACCGGTCCGCCACCGCCACCACCGCCATTGTTGTTGTTGCGCATAGCGGCGAGTTGCGCCTGCAGAGCAGCTTGACGGCGCGCCTCAGCCTGCCGCGCCTTCTCCCGAGCTATCGCTCGTTGCCGCGCTTGGTACCGGTTCCAGGTGTCCCGCATCCCGTTCAGGGTCGCCAACTTCAGCTGCGCCGCCTGAAGCTGCGCCTGGTAGGTGACCTCTTGTTGCTGCAGCGTCGCGGCCTGCTGCTGTTCGGCCGCGTAGGCCGCTTTGGCAAGTTGCAGAGCGTTGTCGGCTGCAAGGGTCAGCTTCTGCTGCAGGATCACCGCCGCCTTCGCTGCGGCGTCGGCGTTCGACATCGCGACGGTTGCCTCATCGAGCTGGCTCGTCGCATCCAGGCGCCGAGTGGTGACGAACCGCAGGTAATCCCCTTGTTCCAACAGGGAATTCGGGTCGGGGGCAGTGAGCAGACTTCCCGCGGTGCCGTTGAGTGCCGGAGACAGGTATGAGTCTCGGACGAAGTTCTTCAACGAGACGTGTGCGGCGTTCAGCTTCCGCTCGGCAGCGGCCACCGCGTCCTTGGCGGCGGCCGAAGCCAGTTTTGCGTCTTGCAGCTTGGAGAGCGCAAGCGCGTAGACCTGTTGGGCCATTTCGGCCTTGGCTTGCAGCCGAAGCACGGCTGCCTGAGCTGCGGCCAACTGCGCGGACAGGCGCCCGACCATGGCCGCGGTGTCGTTCTTGGCCTGCGCCGCGGCACGTAGTTGGCCGTTCGTGGGGTTCGGCGGTGGCTTGGCCCCGGCAACCGGAGCGGCGACAAACAGAGTCGCACCGATCGCGAAAACGCAGATCAGTGCACGTATCGCCCGTGGCGTTTTCCGCATGCCGCCTGCCTGTCGGAACACCATCGATCCCCTTTTTCCTCTGACCCCATCCGACAGAGTGCCATTTCTGTCCCTCCAGCGCCACTAGTCACGCCAGTAACACAGGTAACAGCTCTATCAGAACACAACTCACGAAACATCACAGTTCTGAATGGCCCTATCGGCCTACCGGCTCGGAAGTTGAACCTCCGATGCGGGAAGATGGATGTATACGCCGCCGGATCGACTCGGCGCCGGTTTGGACATTTGTGCGCAAACGCGTTCGAACCATGCCGAGATTCGAGGCTGCGGTGTGCACCGTCAATGCGCGCGACCGAGGAGAGAACCGTGCCCGTAGGCCACCCCAACAGCTTCGACTCCAAAGACCAGCTTCAGGTCGGAGACACCAATTACAACTACTTCCGGCTGGACAAGATCGCTGGCTCCGAGGCCCTCCCGTTCAGCCTCAAGGTGCTGCTGGAGAACCTGCTGCGCACCGAAGACGGCAAGAACGTCACCGCCGAACAGATCAGCGCGTTGGCGAACTGGAACCCGCAGTCCGAACCCAGCACCGAGATCCAGTTCAGTCCGGCTCGAGTCGTGATGCAGGACTTTACCGGGGTGCCGGCGGTCGTCGACCTGGCAACCATGCGCGAAGCAGTCGCCGAACTCGGTGGCGACCCGGCCAAGATCAATCCGATGGCACCGGCCGAGCTGGTCATCGACCACTCGGTCGTCGCAGACCTCTTCGGCGGACCGGGCGCGTTCGCCGGCAACGTGGAACTTGAGTACGAGCGCAACCGCGAGCGGTACCAGTTCCTGCGTTGGGGTCAGACCGCCTTCGACGAGTTCAAGGTCGTGCCGCCCGGGACCGGCATCGTGCACCAGGTCAACATCGAGCACCTCGCTCGGGTGATCTTCGGCCGAGCGCTCACCGGGGACGACGACGGTGAGCTCTACGCCTATCCGGACACGGTGGTCGGTACCGATTCGCACACCACGATGGTCAACGGTCTGGGCGTGGTCGGTTGGGGCGTCGGCGGCATCGAGGCCGAAGCGGCCATGCTCGGCCAACCCGTGTCGATGCTCATCCCGCGCGTGGTGGGCTTCAAGCTCAGCGGCGAACTTCCGGACGGAGCGACCGCCACCGACCTGGTACTGACCATCACCGAGCAGTTGCGTAAGCATGGCGTGGTCGGAAAGTTCGTGGAGTTCTACGGAGCCGGCGTCGCTGCGGTGCCGTTGGCCAACCGCGCGACCATCGGCAACATGAGCCCGGAGTACGGCTCGACGATCGCGGTCTTTCCGATCGACGAGGAGACCATTCGCTACCTGCGCCTGACCGGACGCAGCGAGGAGCAGATCGCACTCGTCGAGGCCTATGCGAAGGCGCAGGGGTTGTGGCACGACGCCGACCGCGAGGCCAGCTACTCCGAATACCTCGAACTCGATCTCGGCACCGTCGTACCCTCCATCGCCGGCCCGAAGCGACCGCAGGATCGCGTGTCACTCACCGACGCCAAGACCGCGTTCCGGACCGCCCTGGCCGACTATGCGACGGCGCACGACGCGGACGAGAAGGGCTACGACGAGGCCGCGGCAGAATCGTTCCCGGCAAGTGACGCGCCCGCCTACCACGGCAGCAACGGCTCCGAGCCTCGTACCGATCAGGGCACCGGAGGTGAGGCAACGGGCCGGCCGAGCTCACCCACCCCGGTGACGCTCGAGGACGGCACCTCCTTCGATCTGGACCACGGTGCCGTGACGATCGCGGCGATCACCTCGTGTACGAACACCTCCAACCCGTCGGTCATGATCGCCGCGGCGCTGCTGGCGAAGAAGGCGGTGGAGAAGGGACTCACCCGCAAGCCGTGGGTCAAGACCACCCTGGCCCCGGGGTCGAAGGTGGTCAGTGACTACTACGACCGGTCCGGGCTCACGCCGTATCTGGACAAGCTCGGTTTCAACCTGGTCGGTTACGGCTGCACCACCTGCATCGGTAACTCCGGGCCTCTGATCCCAGAGGTCAGTGCGGCGGTGAACGAGGCAGACCTCGCGGTCGTATCGGTGTTGTCGGGCAACCGCAACTTCGAGGGACGGATCAACCCGGACATCAAGATGAACTACCTCGCCTCGCCTCCGCTCGTCGTCGCGTACGCGTTGGCCGGCTCGATGGATGTCGACCTGTACAACGATCCGATCGGCCAGGACCAGCAAGGCAAGGACGTCTTCCTGCACGACCTGTGGCCGACAACAGCCGAGATCGAAGAGGTCGTGGGCACCGCCATCGCGCGTTCGATGTTCACCGACGACTATGCCGATGTCTTCGCCGGTGACGAGCAATGGCAATCGCTGCCCACCCCGGAAGGGCAGATCTTCACCTGGGACGACGAATCGACCTATGTCCGAAAGCCACCGTACTTCGACGGCATGCAGCCCGAACCGTCACCGGTCACCGATATCAGCGGCGCGCGGGTACTTGCCAAGTTGGGTGACTCGGTGACCACCGACCACATCAGCCCCGCCGGCTCGATCAAGGGTGACTCGCCGGCCGGCAAGTACCTGGCCGAGCACGGCGTGCAGCGTAAGGACTTCAACTCCTACGGATCCCGGCGCGGCAACCACGAGGTCATGATCCGTGGCACCTTCGCCAACATCCGGCTTCGCAACCAGATCGCGCCGGGAACCGAAGGCGGCTTCACCCGAGACTTCACCGTCGAGGACGCGCCGGTCGCCACGATCTACGACGCGTCGGTGCACTACGCCGAAGCGGGCACCCCCCTGGTCATCCTGGCAGGCAAGGAGTACGGCTCCGGCTCCTCGCGCGACTGGGCGGCCAAAGGCACCGCGCTGCTCGGGGTGAGGGCCGTCATCGCCGAGTCCTACGAGCGGATCCACCGTTCGAACCTGATCGGGATGGGTGTCCTGCCGCTGCAGTACCCGAAGGGTGAATCGGCCGAAACCCTCGGCCTCACCGGTGACGAGAGCTTCACCATCACAGGGATCACCGCGTTGAACGACGGTGAGATCCCACGCGAGGTTCAGGTGCAGGCTGCCCGACAGTCCGACGGACAGACCTCGTCGGATCCGTGGTCCTTCGTTGCGACGGTCCGCATCGACACACCCGGCGAGGCCGACTACTACCGGCACGGCGGCATCATGCAATACGTGCTGAGGTCACTTCTCTAGGGAGTCGTCTGGCAAGTCGCTGCTGTGGCAATCGGGCCCGGTACTCCTCGTGGGTACCGGGCCGTTTGTCGTCGGTGGGCCAAACACGGACAGCTGGGTCCGGACCGGGCGAGACGCGCGCGTTACATAACTCCACTCGGTAACAACTCGGTGTCAGGCTCTTTGCCACGAGGAAACTTCGAGATATGTTCCCGCCGACAACATTCCAGGCGGTCGACGGCACAGGCGCGCATTGAAAGCGCGGGGCGACCCCACGTCGGGAAAGGTGGTACAGGCCATGCGCAAGAGCGCACTCGGCTTCGTCATCGCGGGAACGGCGATAGCCGTCCTGCTGAGCGCATGTAACTCCAGCAAGAAAACCAGCACCGCAGGCGGCAGTTCGTCAGGTTCGTCAAGTTCCTCGAGCTCTTCCAGCACACTGAACGGCAACGGGGCCAAGGTCGGCATCATCTTGCCCGACACCCAGTCCTCACAGCGCTGGGTCACCTCGGACCCGGACGCACTCAAGGCCGAATGCACCAAGGTCAACTTGAGCTGCGACATTCAGAACGCGCAGAACGACGCATCCAAGATGAAGACCATTGCCGAGAGCATGGAAAGCAACGGCATCAAGGTCTTGATGATCGTCAACCTGGACTCCGCGTCCGGTGCCGCGATCGAGAAGGAAGCCCAGGGCAAGGGCATCACCACCATCGACTACGACCGGCTCACGCTGGGCGGCAACGCGGCCCTCTACATCTCCTACGATGGCGTCGCGGTCGGCAAGGCCCAGGGTCAGTCACTGACCAAGTGCTCGCAGGTCCAGGGCAAGACCGCGGTCACCTACGTCGATGTCAACGGCGCACCCACCGACAACAATGCGACCTTGTTCAAGCAGGGCTACGACTCGGTGCTGTCCGTGACCACAGGCTGGAAGAAGGTCGACGACCAGTCCATCGCCAAGTGGGACAACACAGTCGCCGGCACCACCTTCACCGCGATGTTGCGTAAGAACCCGAACATGAACGCGGTCATGGTCGCCAATGACGGCATGGCCAACTCGGTCATCTCGGCTCTGAAGACCCAGAAGCTCAACGGCAAGGTTGCGGTGTCCGGTCAGGACGCCACGGCACAGGGTCTGCAGAACATCATGACTGGCGACCAGTGCTTCAGCATCTACAAGCCGTCCAGCCAGGAAGCTGTGCCCGCGATCGACGCGATCGTTCAGATCGTGAACGGCAAGATCCCGGACACGAAGGGCGTTACCACGAAGGACACCCAGACCGGCAAGGCAATCCCGTCCATCCTGGCAACCCCGATTCCGATCACCAAGGCAAACGTGGCGCAGCCGATCAACGACGGCTACACCCCGAAGAGCCAGGTCTGCACTGGTTCCTACGCCGCTCTCTGCACGCAGAACGGCGTCAAGTAAGCCGGCGGTTGGGCGGCGAGCGCCATGCTCGCCGCCCAACCTGCTTGCCGAAGATGGCGTCACTGGTTAGCGCCATCGCACTCCGAGTGAAGAGGGACGCGATCAGCTGATGACAGAACCGATCCTTAACCTCCGGGGCATCAACAAGAGCTTCGGACCGGTGCATGTCCTGCAGGGTGTCGACTTCTCCGCAAGCGTCGGCGAAGTGACGGCGCTGGTAGGAGACAACGGCGCCGGAAAGTCCACGCTCGTCAAATGCATCGGTGGCAGCTACCCGATCGACTCCGGCGAATACGTCTTCGAGGGACGCAAGGTCGCCGTGCACTCGCCCCGCGAGGCATCCGAACTCGGTATCGAGATCGTGTATCAAGACCTCGCGCTGTGCGACAACCTCGACATCGTCCAGAACATGTTCCTCGGACGCGAGGACCACAAGGGGCCGGTACTCGACGAGATCAGCATGGAGAAGGCCGCCGCAGGTGCGCTGAAAACCCTGTCGGTACGCACCGTGAAGTCGGTTCGGCAGCGCGTTTCCAGCCTGTCCGGTGGCCAGCGCCAGACGGTGGCGATCGCCAAGTCAGTGCTCTGGCAGTCCAAGGTCGTGCTGCTGGACGAGCCGACCGCAGCCCTCGGTGTCGCACAGACCGCTCAGGTCCTCGAGCTGGTCCGGCGGCTGGCCGACCAGGGCATCGCCGTCGTGCTCATCAGCCACAACATGAACGATGTGCTGCAGGTGGCCGATCGCATCGGGGTGCTGTACCTCGGCCGGATGGCCGCCATCGTCGACCGCAAGGACGTAGACCAACAGCAACTGGTGGAACTCATCACGACCGGACGGACCGGCTCGATCGGATTGCCGGCGAACACGACTACCGCAGGGACGGTGTGATCATGTCGACCTCAGGTGACAGTCCGTCCGGCGCGTCGGACGTCAAGGTGACCGACGAACCGCTCGACACCTCCGAACCCGATTACAGCGCGGTCGCTTCCACCGCTCCGATCGAGGGCGGGATCGCCGACTACTTCCGCAACTACCTGGTGCGGGTGCGAAGCGGCGAGATGGGTTCGATGCCCGCCGTCGCCGGTCTGATCGTGCTGGTCATAGTCTTCTGGGTCCTGCATTCAGGCTTCGGCTCGCTGGCCAACTTCTCCGACCTCCTGAAGCAGTCCTCCCCCACTGTTTTCCTCGCGATGGGCCTGGTATTCGTCCTGCTCCTCGGCGAGATCGATCTTGCCGCTGGTACCGCAGCAGGCGTCTGCGCGGCGTTGATGGCCCGCATGTCGGTGGGTTACGGCTGGTCGTGGCCGTTTGCGATTCTGGCCGCGCTCGTCGCCGGACTAGCAATCGGTGTGCTCACTGGCGTCCTCTGCGCCAAGGCGCGGATTCCGTCCTTCGTCGTGACGTTGGCGTTGTTCCTTGCACTGCAGGGCGTGAGCCTGTTCATCATCCTCAATGGTGCTGGTGCACACGGCAACATCCGGATCTCGGACAACTTCATCAGCAACGTCTACAACGGCCAGATGGATCCGTGGGTGGGTTGGCTGCTGCTCATCGTGGTCGTCATCGGCTATGGCGCCAACAAGCTCTACCAGGTGACGTCGCGAAGCCGCGCAGGCCTGACGGCCGAGCCCGTTGTGCTGGTCGGCATCAAGGTCGGCGCGTTGTTGATCGGCGGCGCCGTCGCCGTGTACCTGCTGAACAGGAACCGCGGCGGTACCGGTGGCAGTCAGTTGATCAACCAGGGCGGCAAGCTCGTGCTGGTGAAGCCGCCGGCTCTGCAGGGCGTGCCATGGGTCGTGCTCATCGGAGTTTTCTTCCTGGCGGTATGGACGTTCGTCCTCACTCGGACTCGGTACGGGCGACATGTCTACGCCGTAGGTGGCAACACCGAAGCAGCGCGCCGCGCTGGTATCCGGACGGACCGGATCCGCATCTCGGTCTTCGTGATCTGCTCGTTCATGGCAGCGGTCGGTGGCGTGTTGATCGCGTCGAACACCTCATCGGTGGACGCGAACACCGGCGGCGGTAACACGCTGCTGCTCGCCGTCGGCGCCGCGGTGATCGGAGGCACCAGCCTGTTCGGTGGCCGCGGCAGGCCGCTGGACGCCATCATCGGCGGCCTGGTGGTCGCGGTGATCGCCAATGGCATGGCCGACCTGGTGCAGGGAAACAACCGTGACTCGATCCAGTACGTCGTGACCGGTGCGGTGCTGCTGTTGGCTGCCGCGGTGGATGCGCTGTCCCGTCGCCGTGCCGGCGCCGCGGGACTGGGCTGATCTAACGAGGCGAACCGGACGAGACGAGGCAGGGCGAATTCCGTGGCACAGCGAATTCCGGTAACGCGACGCAGCGCCGTCCGCCCGGAGGAGATCAGGCGTCACAACCTGAGCCTGTTGCTGCGCCACATCCATCAGCACGGTGACCTGACGCGCGCCGAACTGACCGCGGCGACCGGATTGAACCGGAGCACGATCGGTGCGCTGGTGTCCGACCTCGTCGCGCTCGGCATGGTCACCGAATACATCCCGGCCGGGCGCGATCGGGCCGGGCGGCCGTCACACGTGGTGGCGCCGCGCCTGGACGGACCGTATGTACTAGCCGTCGAGGTCGCTGTGGAGCGCATCGTGACGGCGATGGTCGGCCTCGGCGGTGCGGTGCTGGCCAGACACGAGACGGTGATCGAAGGGGCGGCACGGCTGCCGCAGAACGTCGTGAACCAGATTGCGCACGATCTCGCGCTGCTCTCGGTCCGCCTGCCGCCGAGTTCCCGGCTGGTCGGTGTCGGCGTTAGCGTGCCGGCTACCGTCCGCCGACTGGACGGCTTCATCGAACACGCGCCCAACCTCAACTGGCGCAGCGTCCCGTTCGGGGATCTCTTGTCCGCCGAACTGAACGGCCTTGACGTCCGCGTGGGTAACGACGCGGATCTGGCCACGGTGGCCGAACACCAGCGCGGTGCTGCGATCGGGGTGGATCATCTGCTGTGCATCGTCGGAAGCGTCGGTGTCGGCGCCGGCATCATCGCCGAAAGCCTGCCGGTGCACGGGATCGGCGGCTACGCCGGCGAGGTCGGGCACATGACGCTCGATCCCGAAGGACCGCCATGTCATTGCGGTAGTACCGGATGCATCGAGACCTACGTCGGCGAGCATGCGCTGCTGCGCGCTGCGGGCATCACGGATCGGCACGGCCCGTCCGCGGTTGCCGAGGTTTTCATGGATGCCGAATCGGGCGATCCGGTGGCCCGTGCCGCCGTGCACGAGGTCGCGGTCTGGCTCGGGCGCAGCCTGGCGAACCTGGTGAACATCTTCAATCCGCAGATGATCATCATCGGTGGCTCGCTCTCGGAGATCCTGAGGCTGGACCGGGTGACCGTGGAGACCGAGTTGGACCGCCGGGCCATGGCCGCAGCCCGATCAGGTGTCAGCGTCGTCCTGCCTGCACTCAAACAGGATTCTGCGTTGATCGGCGCCGCTGAGCTCGCCTTTCAGGGGCTGCTCACCGCTCCGGACGCGCCGGTGGCCGCAGCCGCGAACTGAGTACGGTACAGCTCGGCATACAGCCCACCGCGGGCCAGCAGATCGAGATGACTGCCGGACTCGACGATCCGGCCGTTGTCGACCACCAGGACGACATCGGCGGCGCGGATGGTCGAGAGTCGATGCGCGATAACCAACGAGGTTCGCCCCTGCAACGCAACGGACAACGCCTCCTGCACCGCGCGTTCGCTCTCGCTGTCCAGGTGTGCGGTCGCCTCGTCCAGAATCACGATCCGCGGTCCCTTCAACAACAATCGGGCAATCGCGACGCGCTGCTTCTCACCCCCCGACAACCGGTATCCGCGATCGCCGACCACGGTGTCCAGGCCGTCGGGTAGTTCGGCGATCTTGTCGCCGATGTTGGCGGCCCGCAGCGCAGCCCACAACTGTTCGTCGGTTGCATCGGGACGCGCGTAACGCAGGTTGCCCGCGATCGTGTCGTGGAACAGGTGCGCGTCTTGGCTGACCACGCCGATCGCGTCGCGCAACGACTGCTGGGTCACCGACCGGACGTCCTGCGCTCCGATCCGTACCGCGCCGGACCGTACGTCATAGATCCGCGGCACCAATTGGCTGATCGTGGTCTTGCCTGCCCCGGATGGCCCTACCAACGCGACCATGTCCCCCGGCGCGGCAGTGAAACTGACCCCTCGCAGCACCGAAGCCGAGACCGTGTTGTCCAGCACCGCAACAGATTCCAGCGATGCCAGCGACACCTCGTCGGCGCTGGGATAGGAGAACCAGACGTCATCGAAGGTGATCGAGGCCGCGGACGGATCCAACGCCACGGCGTCCGGGGCGTCGTCGATCATCGGCTGCATGTCGAGCACCTCGAACACCCGATCAAAGCTGACCAGCGCGCTCATCACGTCGACCCGCGCATTGGACAGCGCCATCAGCGGGCCGTACAACCGCGACAGCAGCAGAGCCAAAGTCACGACTGTGCCGGTGGACAGCCGTCCGGTCAGCGCGTAGTAACCACCCAGTCCGTAGACCAGAGCCTGCGCCAGATTGGCCACCAGGCTCAGCGCGGTGAACAGCACCCGGCCGTACATCGCGGACCGAACGCCGATGTCGCGGACCCGGCCGGCTCGGCTGTCGAATGAGGCTGCCTCCTCGACCTGGCTGCCGAACAGCTTTACCAGCAGCGCGCCAGCGACGTTGAAACGCTCGGTCATCGTGGAGTTCATCGATGCGTTCAGGTTGTAGGACTCGCGGGTGATCGCCTGCAGCTGCCTGCCGACCCGTTTGGCCGGCAGCACGAACAACGGGAGCAGGACCAGGGCCAGCAGCGTGATCTGCCAGGACAGGGTGAACATCACCGCGGCGGTGAACACCAGGCTGATCACGTTGCTCACCAAGCCCGACATCGTCGAGGTGAAAGCCTGCTGGGCACCGAGCACGTCGCTGTTCAGCCGGCTGACCAGGGCACCGGTCTGGGTGCGGGTGAAGAACGCCAGCGGCATGCGCTGCACGTGCGCGAACACCTTGGTTCGCATGTCATAGATCAGGCCCTCGCCGATTCGGGAGGAGAACCACCGCTGTCCCACCGAGAAGCCCGCGTCGATGATCGCAAGTCCGGCAATGGTCAGCGCGATCCAGACCACCGTCGACACCTTGCCGTGCGAAGTGATGGCGTTGATCACCCGCCCGGCCAGCACCGGCGTTGCGACGCCGACCAGTGCGTCGGCGATGATCAGGACGGCGAAGAGCACCAGCAGGCTCCGGTACGGTCGGGCGAACGCCAACACCCGCCGGGCGATCCCCTTGCGCAGCTTGGTCGCGGCCATCGAAGGATCGCGTCGCATCGATCGCATCATCGACATATTGGCCGGCCCGCCGCCTCGGCCGGGCATCATCTTTTCATCACAACGGCCATTATCCGGCCTGCGCGAGTCAGGCCTCGCTCTCGATCCCGGCCAGGGCACGCAGTTGACGCAGTTGCGCCTCCCGCTCGGCCCGCTGCTGATCGCCGTGGCCGCGTTGCGAGGCGGCCAACAGCAAGGCCTTGGTCTCTACCACCGCCGCGACCGGCAGGCCCAGGATCTGTGCCGCGTACGTGATCCCGGCGGGGTGCAACTGCGCGAGCGGGACGACGTCGCTGACCAGTCCGATCGATGCGGCCTCGGCGGCCGAGACGCGCCTGCCGGTCAGGCAGATGCTGGCCGCCCTGGAGTAGCCGACCAGTTCCACCAGCCGCTTGGTGCCGCCCAGGTCCGGGACCAATCCGAGAGTCACTTCGGCCATCGTGAACTGTGTGTCCGGCGTCGCGATCCGGATGTCGCAGCTCAGCGCCAACTGGAAGCCGGCGCCGATGGCGTGGCCGTGCACCAGCGCGATGCTGACCAGTCCGGGACGGGAGGCGAGGTTGAACGCCTCCTGAAAGTCGGCGATCTGGGCCAGCGCCTCGGCGTCGGGGGCCTT
>DASXHV010000013.1:0-7220 GCA_036488285.1 Jatrophihabitans sp.
CCTCCGCGACGCGGCATCAACCTTCTGGCATCACGTCGGCACGGCCAAGATGGGCAACGACACCATGTCAGTGGTCGACAGCAGCCTCAAGGTATACGGCCTTGAGGGCCTACGAATCGCCGACGCGTCCATCATGCCGCGAATCACCACGGCCAACACCATGGCGCCGTGCGTAGTGATCGGGGAACGAGCAGCAGGACTGCTCGCCAGCGCGCACGCCAATGACAGCATTCTCAACGGGTCGGATCGAGCAGGATCTTGGCGTCGTGCGGTGAGGTGGCCAGTCGCGCGAAAGCGTCGGCGACGCCATCGAGTCCGACGGTGCCGGTGAGCAGCGCGGCGACGTCGAAGTCACCGGCTGCCAGTTGCGCAAACGTCTCGGCGAATTGCTCGGGCGTGTAGTAGAGCGAGAACCGGATGTCGAGTTCCTTGAGGACGGCCTGCGCTGGCTCGAACTGGTCGGCGCCGATGTTGATGCCGGCAACGACGATTCGCGAGCCCGCCGGGACCCCACCTATCAGCTGTTGGATCAATCCTGGCGCGCCGACGCATTCGAAGGCGACCGTGGGTCGAATGGGCAGTTGACCCAGCACCGCAGTCGGGGCGGCCGTGCGCGCGGGTACGTCGGTCGCCGCGGCGGTCACTAACGCCTCGTACGGCGAGGCCTCGGCCGGGTCGACGACGACGTCGGCACCCAGACGCTGCGCGATCGCGCGCCGCTCGGCGGAGAAGTCGCAGGCCACGATTGGGCCCACGCCGGTCATCTTCAGCACCGCGATCACGGCCAGCCCGATCGGTCCGCAGCCCACGACCAGTGGCACGTCGTCACCGCCGAGGTCGGCCCTGGCGATGCTCCGGTAGGCGACCGCGAGCGGCTCGGTCAGCGCCGCAACGTCGGTGGGCACATGATCGGGCACTTCGATGAGCAGCGGCTCCGACAACAGCATGCGTTCGGCATAGGCGCCGGGAGCTTCCGGGCCGGCGAAGCCGAGCAGGACCGGCTGGTCGCGCAGCAGCATCGGCATCGACACGACTCGCCGCCCGATCGGGATACGCGCCTCGGTCCCCGGGCCGTACGACACGACCCGGCCGACGAATTCGTGGCCGAACACGATCGGACGCGACAGGTCCAGCAGCTCGGCGCCGACCGCGCCCTTGAGGGCCGCGTTGAACGCCGGACCGTATGTCGCGCAATGCAAGTCCGACCCGCATATCCCGCAGGCCAGCACGTCCACCAAGACCTCACCGGGGCCCGGTACCGGCTCGGGCACCTCGTCGACGCGCAGCTTCCCATCCTGCATCAGCACGGCACGCATCAGGCCTCCTGGGTGATATGCCCGAACCCGGCTCGTAGAGGTAGGAATCGAAGATTTGCGGCTGATGTGTATTCAGGTCGACGTCGATTGATTGCCGCCGATCGCGCACTGTGCCTTCGGTTTTCGCGCAGTTCCTGCTCAACGTCGGGCGATCCAGCAGCGCGGTGCGGGCATTGAGTGTGCTTGCAAGGGGTTCCGCGCGCGGCGTTCGCCCAGGTGGTTCGGCGAAGAGCGCCACGTTCGGTTGCGAGTGCAAGAAGCAATTCGCGCAAGCGTGTGCGTCCCCGGTGCAGCCGCGACATCACGGTGCCTCTTGGAATGTCCATGATTTCGGCGATCTCCGCGTATGTGTAGCCTTCGACGTCGGCGTAATAGATCGCCATCCGGAATTCTTCGGCTAGCGACATCAGCGCTCTCTGGATTTCCACGTCGGGCAAGATTCAATGAATCACGTTGCAGCACTGGATGATAGGAACACCGCGTAGCCTACTGTAACCCGCCTTTCTCAGCTGGACACCTGCGCCAGCGTGGCCGCGAGGTTCTCCAGATATTCTGGCATCGGCGCGTATCCGCACGCGACGATGCGCAATCGCCGAGAGAGCCGGTGAAAACCGACACAAAGACCTCCGTCGTCGAATGCCTCGTACGGAAGTCGGTACGTTGCATAGCCCTGGTTCGGTTCACGGACGTGACGCAGATCTCGTCCATTACTAGCCCGACGCCCGAGTCCTCAAAGAACGATTACCGAATGGCGGTCGCGCGCTGGTGAACGGTGTGTTCCTGGGTTACACCGATACCACCATGGGTGGACCGCCCCCATCACCGAAGCGGCCTAGCCTCGCCACACTTAGACCGGTGGAACCAGACGAGAATGCTCAAGGCGCGCGGTCTCCTGAAGATGCTCGCATACCACAGACACACGCTCGGTGTTCAACAGCCGGGTAGGCACGATCAACCAATAACTGCGCTGCACCCGGATCTCCCGGTGCAGAACAGGTTCAAGGCGACCGTCGTGGTGAGCCAGGAAGCTGGGGACCAGCGCCAAACCGACACCGGCAGCCCCCGCTTCGATGAGCCCGAACACGTTGGTTGTGCGAAAGACGATGCGCGCGCCGATCGCCGCAATGTTTTCCGCGCTGGGCACTTCGGGTAGTTCGATGAGCGATTCGACGTACCACACCATGTCCTGGGCCGCCAGATCGTCGGGCCCGCTGATCGGCGGGTGGGTGGCTAGGTACTGTGCGCTTGCATACAGCCGGTAGTCGTAATCGCACAGATGGGTCACCTTGAATCCCCGGCGTTCCGGTCGGTGGACGGTGACTGCGATGTCGAATTCGCCGAGGCCGTAGTTCAGCAGCTCCTGCGTCGTCACCATCTCGATGTCGATCGCAGTATGTGCCTGACGTAATCGGGCTACGCCCGGGGCGATGACGCTGCTGCCGAACGCATCGTTGGCCACGATGCGCACTGTGCCCTGCGGACTGTGTTTGCGATCGCCGATCACCGACTGAGCGTTATCGGATTCAGATTCGATGCGCTGCGCATAGGGCAGTAATCGCTGCCCCTTCGACGTCAACACCCAACCCTGCGCGGTCTTGTCGAACAGTCGCGCGCCCAGCGAAGTTTCCAGTGCGGCAACTCGCCGGCGGACTGTGGTGTGTTCGACGCCGAGCCGTTCGGCCGCCGATGACAACGTGCCGTACCTGGTTAAGGCGAGGAAGTACCGCAGATCCTCCAGATCCATGCTGTGCATTGTTGCACAGTCGGCATGCATCATTGCCTCTTGTGTGTGCATTAGATCCACATCGATAGTGGGATGTAACAAGCCGTCAGACAAAGGGATGGGATCGATGAGCACGGAAAAGGTGATGGTGAACCCGTCAATTGATACCCGTGAAGAAAAGCTCACGGGCCGCATCGCTGATTTGTATGCCACTGACCGCCAGTTCGCCGATGCCCGGCCCGACGCGGCGATCACCGCGGCGATTGAGCAACCCGGGCTGCGACTGCCGGATCTCGTCCGAACCGTCATGGAGGGCTACGCGCAGCGGCCCGCGCTCGGGCAGCGCGCCGTCCAGTTTGTCACCGACTCGAAGACGGGCCGCACGTCGCTTGAGCTGCTGCCCCGGTTCGAGACCGTCAGCTACCGCGAGTTGTGGGATCGCGTCGGCGCGGTGACGAGCGCATTGGCGGGCGATCCGGCGTCCTCGGTGCGGCCCGGTGATCGCGTGTGTGTACTGGGCTTCACCAGCGTCGACTACACGACTGTCGACCTGGCGCTGACGCAGTTGGGCGCGGTGTCGGTTCCCCTGCAGACCAGCGCGCCGCTGACCCGGCTGCGGCCCATCGTCGCCGAGACCGAGCCGAGCGTGCTCGCCGCGAGCGTCGATTATCTGGCCGACGCGGTCGAATTGGTGCTGACCGGTCCCGCGCCCGCGCGCCTGGTGGTGTTCGACTACCACCCGCAGGTTGATGAGCAGCGTGAGGCGCTGGAGGCGGCACGGGAGCGGTTGACACAAGCGGGCAGCCCGGTGGTGGAAACTCTGGCCGAGGTGCTCGAACGCGGCAAAGCGCTGCCCGCTGCCCCGGTGATCGCGCGAGACGAGGACGATCCGTTAGCGCTGCTGATCTACACCTCCGGCAGCACCGGCGCTCCGAAGGGCGCCATGTACACCCAGCGCCTGGCCGCCAGCTGCTGGCTCAAGTCGACCACGGCCTGGGCCTGGGGCGTTCCCAGCACCGAGCCGTCGATCACGCTCAGCTTCATGCCGATCAGCCACGTCATGGGCCGCATGATCCTGTACGGGACGCTCGGCAACGGCGGCACGACCTATTTCGCGGCCAAAAGTGACCTCTCGACCCTGCTGCAAGACCTGGCGCTGGTGCGGCCCACCGAGCTGAATTTCGTGCCGCGGATTTGGGAGATGCTGTTTCAGGAGTTCCAGAGCGAAGCGGACCGGCGGTCGCTCGACGGCGCCGATCGCGCAGCCCTGGAAGCGCAGGTGATGGCCGAGCAGCGGCAGAAGCTTCTCGGCGGGCGGTTCGTCTGGGCGGGAACGGGCTCGGCGCCGATCTCGGCGGAGATGAAGGCGTTCGTCGAGTCCTACCACGAGATGCACCTGTTCGAAGGCTACGGCTCGACGGAGGACGGGATGGTCCTCATCGACGGGCAGGTGCGCCGCCCGGCGGTGATCGACTACAAGCTGGTCGACGTGCCCGATCTCGGTTATTTCCACACCGACCGGCCGCACCCCCGCGGTGAGCTGTTGGTCAAAACCGAGCAGCTGTTTCCCGGCTACTACACGCGACCGCAGGTCACTGCCGAGGTGTTCGACCCAGACGGCTACTACCGCACCGGCGACATCGTGGCCGAGGTTGCTCCGGAGCAGCTGGTGTATCTGGACCGGCGCAACAACGTGCTCAAGCTCTCCCAGGGTGAGTTCGTGACCGTGTCGAAGCTGGAGGCGGTGTTCGCCAGTACCACGCGGATCCGCCAGATCTACATCTATGGCAACAGCGCACGCTCCTACCTGCTGGCGGTGATCGTGCCCACCCCGGACACGCTGTCGCGCTGGCCTTTTGCCGAACTAAAGCCGTTGATCAGTGACTCGCTGCAGGATGTCGCGAAAGCGGTCGGACTGCAGTCGTACGAGATTCCACGCGACTTCATCGTGGAGACAACACCTTTCACACTGGAGAATGGCCTGCTCACCGGCATCCGTAAGCTGGCGCGGCCCAAGCTCAAGGAGCTCTACGGCCCGTTTCTGGAGCAGCTGTATACCGAGCTGGCCGAAGGTCAAGCCAACAAGCTCCGCGCGCTGCGCCAGGGTGGCGGTGATGCGCCGGTGCTGCAGACCGTCAGCCGGGCCGCAGCGGCACTGCTCGGCGCGGCGACCGGCGACCTCCGGCCGGACGCTCATTTCACCGATCTGGGTGGAGACTCGTTGTCGGCGTTGACGTTCGCCAACCTGCTGCGTGAGATTTTCGACATCGATGTGCCCGTTGGTGCCATCGTCAGTCCGGCCACCGACCTGCAGGCTGTCGCTGACTACATCGAGGCGCAGCGTTCAGGCGGCACGAAGCGGCCCAGCTTCGCATCGGTACACGGCCGCGACGCGGTCGAGGTGCACGCCGGTGACCTCACGCTGGACAAGTTCCTCGACGCCGACACGCTGGGGGCCGCACCGACGCTGGCACGGCCCAGCGCCGAGGTGGGCACGGTGCTCTTGACCGGTGCCACCGGTTTCTTGGGTCGCTACCTGGCGCTGGAATGGCTCGAACGGTTGAACCTCGTCGGCGGCAAGCTGATCTGCCTGGTGCGCGCCGCAGACGATGCGGCAGCTCGCGAACGCCTCGACAAGACGTTCGACAGCGGCGACCCGCAGCTGCTCCGCCATTACCGGGAGCTAGCTGCCGAGCATCTCGAGGTCATCGCCGGCGACAAGGGTGAGCCGAATCTCGGCCTGGATCAAGCGACTTGGCAGCGATTGGCGGACACGGTCGATCTGATCGTCGATCCCGCGGCGCTGGTCAACCACGTGCTGCCATACAGCGAGCTGTTCGGCCCCAATGCGCTGGGCACCGCCGAACTGATCCGGGTCGCGCTCACCACGAAGCTGAAGCCGTTCATCTACGTGTCGACCATCGGCGTGGGCGACCAGATCAAGCCCTCGGCGTTCACCGAGGACGCTGACATCCGCGTCATCAGCCCGAGCCGCGCAATCAATGACAACTACGCCAACGGCTACGGCAACAGCAAGTGGGCCGGCGAAGTCCTGCTGCGCGAGGCCCACGACTTATGCGGGCTGCCGGTGTCGGTGTTCCGCTGCGACATGATCCTGGCCGACACCAAGTACGCCGGTCAGCTCAACGTGACCGACATGTTCACCAGGATGATGCTGAGCTTAGTCGCCACTGGCATCGCGCCCGGCTCGTTCTACGAGCTGGACAACGACGGCAACCGACAGCGGGCCCACTACGACGGGCTACCGGTCGATTTCATCGCCGAGGCGATCGCCACCCTCGGGGCGCGAGTCGAAACTGGGTTCGAGACGTACCACGTGATGAACCCCTACGACGACGGCATCGCGCTCGACGAATACGTCGACTGGCTGATCCAAGCCGGGTACCCGATCCAGCGCATTCCCGACTACGCCACGTGGTTACAGCGGTTCGAGACGGCGATGCGGGCCCTGCCGGACCGACAGCGCCAGCACTCGCTGCTACCGCTGCTGCACAACTACCAGCGGCCAGGGAAGCCGATCAACGCAGCAATGGCGCCGACCGACCGGTTCCGCTCGGCAGTGCAGGACGCGAAAATCGGCCCCGACAAAGACATCCCGCATGTTTCAGGGCCGATCATCGTCAAATACATCACCGATCTGCAGCTGCTCGGACTGCTATGAGGTCCGCGCCAAACACATGCGGTGGCGTGCAGTCACGACGCGCACGCAACCGTCATACCGTTCCGTTGTTGCTCGGCCCTTACGACGCCCTCCGCCTCGGGGACGGAGCTTGATAATGGACCATCCGCAAGCCGCGCTGATGCGGAGGCTCTACGACGAGCACGCCGCAACGTTGTGGCGCTATGCCTTGCGGTTGACCGGTGACCGGGCACGTGCGGAAGACGTCGTGCAGGAGACGCTGCTTCGGGCATGGCAGCACCCAGAGGTGACCGACGACCACGAGAAATCGGCACGGCCCTGGCTCTTCAGTGTTGCCCGCAATATCATCATCGACCAATGGCGCAGCGCGAGGTTCCGCAACGAGTCCGTGACCCCAAACCTGGAAAGAACATACGATCGCGCTACCCCGGATGAGGTGGATGGCGCACTCGACCGATTGCTGTTGAGTGGCGCCCTGGCTGAGTTATCCCCACAGCACCGTGCGGTGATTCAGCTGTCC
>DASXHV010000019.1:0-70170 GCA_036488285.1 Jatrophihabitans sp.
CACATCAGTCCCGCCGCGGCCAAGGCCTCCGTGCCATACGCCGTCGGCGCCACCGCCACGAACCCCGACCAGGCAGATCCAGTCGATCCTCACCACCCACGGGCTCTTTGCTCACCCAGCGAATCTACCCCGCTCCGCGCCGCGGACAGTGAATCACACGGACCGGCGCGCACAGCCGACGCGAGCACCGTGCAGCGCCGGTCGCTATGGACGAGTCGCGGTTCCCGCGGCGGAATCAGGGCGTCCTCGCCCGGTTGTCAGCCGATGCCGAGGACAGATTCGGCGGTGGTCCAGTCCGTCAACAGGGCGCGCTGGGCGGCGGAGAGGGTGGCCTTCTTCGCGCAGACGGCCTTCTTCACTGCGTTCTCGACGGAGTCCTTGCTGCGGGAGTTCTCGTTGCCGGCATGTGGTTCGGGCCAGAGGTTCTTCGGGTCCCGCGGCGCGCCGCCGACTTCGAGCGGGAGGAAATGGTCTTCCTCGTAGTCGCTCATGTTCGTGTCGGTGTACCCATAGTCGGCGATGCCCTGCTTCTTCAACGCATTGGTGTAGGACGTGGGCGGGCGGACCGTGGCGGTCCAGCCGGACACGCAGATCGTCGACCCGATCGTGGCTTGGGTGACGTCCGGGTTCGTGGCGCCCGGGGTGCAGGCCGGGTCCGGCAGCGGCAGGTAGGACTGAGAACAACTCGCCGCCGGCGCCGCCGCACCTGTGATGGTGGTGGCCTCCGCGGCCGGCATCACCAGGCACAGCGAACCGGCCACCAGGACGGCAGGCACCGCAAACCGTGAAAGTCGAGACATCGAATGCTCCCTCCCCGGGAAATCGGTGCCCACAGCGTCCGGCACAAGCGGAGCAAACGCCACCGAACTTCGCAGGAAGCCGTGAAGAATTTACCTACAGCTCAACCAGACTGACCTCAAAGCGTGCAATCAGGAAGGAATCGTCGCGACGACGCGGCACGGGCCACCGCAGCCCGAGCCGGCAGAGGTCGCCGGCTTCGCCTTCGGACGACACAGCCCCGTGCTGGATGCAGATCGGCGGGTCCTACATGAAGACGACGAGGCGCCGACACCGTCACCGCCTCCGGGGTTGAACGATGGCGTACGAACGCGACGGCGCGGCAACCGGCGAGACCACGCTGCGGCCGGCTCGCGACACGACTGGGACAATGTTCGAGGTCTACGAGTTCGCATTGCTCGTGACTGACCGAATGGGCGCCTCTTCGGCAGCGCGTCGGTCACCGGAGCGCAGGCGGGACTGCGCGTCGTTCTAGTGGCCGTGGCCTCGTCCGTCGTCTCGGTCTTGCCGCAGTCGGCTCATCCACCGGTACATGTGGGCGGGCACGTAGTGCTCCACCACCGTCTGCCACTGCCGGTCCGCCGAGAGCAGTTGGTACTTCACCAGGCCGAGCCGTCCGCCGTTCGCCCACGACACCTCGGCCACCAGCATCCCGGCGGCTTCGTAGCTGGTCTGAATACCGCCTGGCGTCGACTTGTGCAGGTGGTGTGGCGGGACGGGGAACAACCTGGGCACGTTCACCCAGACAGGCCGCGGCGGATCAATCCGCCGCCAACCAGACGGCCCCGATGATGTCGAACACATGTTCGACATCATCGCTGGACGAGTGGTGGTTCGCAACAGCGAGAGCGGTGCCGCCGCAGGTCACACAGACACAGGGTAGCTAACTAGCTACGACTGGCGCGTCCTTGCTGACCGCGGTCAGCAGGTATGCGGACCGGGCTTGTGGCCGACGATCAACCAGTGCTCGCCGTTAGCTTCCACCATGTACCTAACGGTGAAGATGCCCAGGGCCGGCCCGCCGGTGATCCCGTCCGCGCAGGAATCGATGGTGACGATGTCACCGACCTGCTCCTGGCCGGTTCCGCTGTGCGGCTGAAGGGATTCGTAGTAGCTGTTGAGATTGGTGACTTGACGGCCCAGGCCGATGGCAGCAGCGCGGCAGTCCAGGTAGCCGGTGTCGGCGGCGAACTGGCGTTGCGCTTGATCGGACATCACGGCGCAGGCACGGTCCGCCGACTGGTCCTGGGGCTGGGACTGGGGGTCGTGGGCCTCCTCGATTCCTTTGTATACGTAACGCACGGCCTCGGTGGGCGTCAAAGGGAGCACAGTCCACCGGTCGTCACCCGAGCCGCTGGGCGTTGCCGTCTTGCTCATGTCCAGCGTCGTGATGCCCGGCGCGGTCGCTCCCGCGGCTTCGCACGGAGTGCCGCTCCCGAGGTGGGCGCCGAGGAACCCGGCGCCGGTGAGCAGCGCGATCAGGGCCACTCCGCCGAAAGCGAGTCCGCCGGTGCCGACGCGCAGGGTGTGCTTGGAGTTGTCGACGTCGCCGCCAGCGACGATGCTGCGGCGGACCGTGCCGCCGGAGACCTCGACGTGCGTTCCGGTCCACCGGTGCGCCGAGACACCCGCCGCGGCCGGGACCAGACCGGCGAGCTGCTGCGCGAACCCCGGGTCACCAGTGGCGATGTCCTGCAGGACCGCAGCCACCATATGCTGACGCTCCGGGAGCTGCGGCTCCTCCCGCAGCTTCTCCAGCGCCATCGCGCCGGAGGCGGTGCCGCGCAGCCGCGGCTCAATCAGCCCGTAGAGCCGTTCGGCCGCACCGTCCTTGACCTTGTCCGCGACCTTCCCGGCGATCGCCGCCAGATACCCACCGGCCGCCGCGGCGGCCTGTGCTGCCAAATCAGCGATGTCCACGCAGTCCTCCCCGAATGCAGCGTTCACTTGAACACGACGGGTGACCTTACGCCTGTGACGCCAGTACGGACTCGGTGTTTGGCAGGCCAGCGGCGGTGATCGCTTGCCCCCCGAACGCGCTTTTCGACGCTTTGCGCGCGGTTCCGCGGACGCGGGGCCGGATGTGATTGGCTGACCGTGTGACCGACCACCACCCGGCCTTGACGTACTCGATGATCAAACGGGGCCTCCGGCCGGCACGGACGGTGATCGTCTTCGACGGCGGTGACGCCTGGACATACTGGGCGCGCCGCGCGCTCTTCCTGGCGAACCAGGTCTGGGGAGGTACGGGGTTCGCGCTCGTCCCGCACCGCGCAGGCGTGGTCGATCCCGTCCTGCTGCGTGCCTGCCGTGCCTACGACCCCGACTACGTAGTCACCTTCGGACGCACGATCGCCGAGATCGACCACTTCCATCCCGGGGAACCCGGGGCTCAGGACGTCCGCGGCGCCCTGCTCACCGAAGCTGTTCACGCCGCCGCGAGGTCTGAAGGGTCCCCGAGTCTGGGACGTCCCAGCGCGGAGGACAGGCAGGCCCGCGACGTGGTTTCGAGTGCCTGCGCGCCGTATCAACTCGTAGGCAGCGGAGGACCGCTCGACGACATCTCCAGCCTCGTCTGCCCGTCGCCCGAGTTTCCCGCGGCCCTCGACGTCCCCGGCGCCTACCGCGGCCATGTCCTTCACTGCCCACCCTCGTGGGGAGGCCTGCTCGGGGTGGCGGTCGCGTCCCGGGCCGGTGTGGTCGACCCACCAGACCTCGCAGCTGCCGAACCGCCAGAGAACGCGGAGCCGTGGAAGCTGATCCGCTGGCTGCTCGATCAGGCTCCCGGCAGTCTCCCACGCGACCTGCTGTGGTTCCCGAACAACATCAGCACCGGCGTGCTCGCCGAGCAGTCCCCGTACGCGTTCGACCGAACGACAACCGGCGTCGGCCAGGTCGCCAGCCCATGGGGCGGCGACAAACCAGACACAGCCATCCTGGGCGACACCGCCGAGGACTTCGCGCTCGCGCGGCTGCGTCACCTGACCTATGGCCGCACGATCTGGCTGCCCAGCATCCTCGGCACCGAAGACATCACGCTCACCTTCCCGATCGTGTCCAAGCTGTACGGCCTGAAACACCGACCACGTGGGTGGAAATCCGGAGACCTGACCCTCACCTCGGTCTCCCGTCCGCGCGAAGAGCTGGTGGACTTCTGCGGACGGCTCGTGGCCAGCACCGCGGCCACCCTTCGCGCCGATTCCGTGCCCGCAGACGGAGCGCAGGCTGTTCCAGCCGCGGAGCTGAGCTGGCCAGGAACCGGTTTCACCTATCTGGCCGTCAACGAGCAGTTCGACGACATCCTGCCCGTTCCCACCGTCACCGACGAGACCGGCACCACCGAGATGATGGCTCCCCTGGCCGCACCGGTACTGAACAACCCGGCGCTCGCCGCGCATCACGGTTTGTCCTGGCACGTCGACATCACCTGGCCCGACCACCACGTCATCCGCGGTCGCCGCGTCGACGGGAGCCAGCTGTTCGGCGCCAAAACCAGCGAGTGGCTCACGCTGGCACGCAGCAGCCGCAACGGGATCTCCCACCGCGCCGACCGCCTCGACTCGGTACCCGCCGGGATCCAAGCCGACAATCAGCTCGCCCGCCCAACCTTGCGGAATCTCAGCCTCGCCACCTACCTCGACGCGAAAACCAACGAACGCGACATGATCACCCGCATCAGCGACGCTGGACAGCGCACCGCCCAGCTGACCCGCATGCTCGGCGGCCGCTCCCAATTCATCGCCCTGTTCGGCGGTCCGCTGCTCCCAGCGCTCCGCGACCTACTCCCGGCCAATTCGTCCACCTAGGACGCCTATCCGGCCGGCGACGGCGTCGCCCTGCACGCCGGCGAGGGCGTGCTCAGCTTCCCCGGCATCGTCGACCGCACCGGCAAGCTGTCCGACCAGGAGATCCGCGCCGAACTCGACCGAGCCCTGCGCGCACGGGTCCTGCGCCGCGGGCTGGTGCTGCGCTGCCAGTCCTGCCAGAGCAGACAGTTCCTGGTCGTCGACAAACTCGGCCAGACCTGGCCCTGCGAACGCTGCGACAGCGCAAACGATTTCGACCACACCACCTGGCACCACTCCACACTCGAGCCGACCTGGTTCTACGGCCTGCACCCGTTGGCGCAGCACCTGCTGCACGACCACGGCGACGTCCCCGCACTGCTGGCGGCCCATCTGTCCGGACCCGAGCGCGGGCGCCCGGTGAAGTACCAGGACGTCCCGGAACTGGAGTTCTTGAAAGACAATGAAGCGCAGGTCGAGGTCGACCTGATCGCCTACCGCGAGGACACCCTCATCGTCGCCGAATGCAAACACAGCGACGACCTGGGCGGAAAGGTGAAAGCCGCCCGGCGCACGGAGATCGACAAGAAGTGCCAGGCCGCCGCCTGGATCCAAGCCGACCAACTCGTGTTCGCGACCACCGCCCCGGCATGGAAGCCCGGCGCCGTAGGAGCGATCCGCGCTGCCGTACGCGAATTCAAGGACTGGCCGGTCTGCACCACGCCTGTCGTACGGCTCATCACGGGCCTCGGAGCGACCCGCCCACCCCAGGATGAAGTCCTCACATTCAATACATGACGCGAAGCGCAACCCAGTGGGCGCTTTCGGAACTCCCCGCGCGAGGCCCGCTCAGGCCCCGCGGGCGGGCTCGGAGTGGCTGGTGATTTGCAAGCGGGCCGACGTCGCCGGTGATCTGCAGCAGCCCGATGCCGAGGCACGATTGCTGGTGCAGGCCCGAGCATGGCTCGATGTGTCACGTCGGTAGGCTGACGGCCAGGCGGCGATCTTCTTGCGCGGCAACGGGATCAGCCGCTCGCGCCGCAGACTGTCCGGCGACCGTCAACCCGGCTGCCCTTCCCGCCCGAGGCCACACAGCTTCCACTGTACGAAACGCCGTGGACGCTACTGGTCACGGCGGGGTACAACGACGAGGAACTTGCAATCTAAACGATGGCCGCAGAATCGATCGCGGAGACGCCGCGAGAGTGTCGTTCGTCGACGGCTTCGACGGAGCGGATGACGCGGTAAACCAGCCGTTTCGGCGGTCGAACTCCTCGCAAAGTCGGCTCGGCGAACGACCAACCAGCCGAGAAGGGCGCCAGCCCCAACCGGGTAAGTCCGAGTCATGGCCAACTGCACGCCACAAGCTGCCCACTCCGAACTCTCGCAAGACGATTGCATTGGCTGTGGAGCCACAGGCGATCAACACACGAGCCCAATAGGGCGACTAGAACCGCCACCCTTGGCGGGTAACGAATCCGACCAAGTTCAGCCACGGCACGCCGAGCGCGTTGCAAACGTCGGGAATACGAGGCTTGTCCAGCCGGCCGCTAAGCGTTTCTTCGGTGACGACGATGCCTAACCGGGCGATCGCTAGGCCGATCACGAACGGGTCGGCGCCGTTGCGGCCACCACCGATGCCCATGAGCTTGGGGTGAGAATGTAGGACTTGCGACGTGGCCTGCTGGATGTCGGTCTCAAGCGGGACAAAGAGACCGCTTCGTTGCCTGGCCCATGCACAAGCGTCATCATCGCGCTTGCCGAGTTCGTCCCGAACAATGTCGACAGCACGAACAGTTCCGTTGTCGACCATGGTTTCGATGTTGGCCCACAGAGTGCTGAACACAGTTGGGGGCAGCAGGTCGCGCCTGCCGTTCAGGATCGAGCTGGTGTCGAAGGAATACAAGGCCATACTCCTACACCGCTTCCCGCACGGCGGCTGACTCCGCGAGCCGGTCGATCTGACCAACCTTGACGTTGAGGTAGCTGGCCGCGGTGTAGCTGTCGATGATCCGCCGACGGTGAGCGTCCGCCACTCGTCGGACGTAACCCTTGCCGAGGTCTCGGACGGTGTTGCGGTACCAATCGCCGCCAGAGACCCGCGTCCGGGCCTCCTCATCCTCGTAAGCTCGCAGGAACTCGACGCGACGCACCTGGTAGAAGGCGGCGGTCACCCTGCCGAGCGTAAGGAGCCTGCGGAGAAACGCCTCGGCGCTAACGCCGAATGGCGCTGCAGCGCCGCGGAGCGACTCGTAACTCCAGCTCTCCCGCTGGTTAACGCGTGCGACGACCTCGGGCCGATTGAGCACCTCACGGGCAGGCATCAGAATGGCGGCAGCGAGTGCATTACAGCGGGCCTCGAGTTGACGTTCGGGAGTCGTGGCTCGGAGATCCGTCGTTGTGTCGCACAGTCCGTTGGTGTGCAACAACAGGTGGGCGTACTCATGCAGCAGGGAGAACAGCCGACCACGGGCACTGTCGGCTCCGTTGACCATAATCACCGGAAGATGATCGAAGTACAGCGAGAACGCGCGCATCTCCTGCGGCGAGACCTGCCCGCGTGAGGTCGCCATCACCAGAACCCCGGCCCGTTCGAGCGCGGCGACCCACGTGTTGAGGTGGTCATACGGCGTGCTCGCGTTTGCCAGCCGAAGGGGCGACAGTTCCAGCAGTGTGCGCCGCGCCAACGCAGCGAATGCCTCGTCGTCTCCAGGAGAGGACAGACGCCAGTCCGACGATGGCTCATCATCATCCAGCTCGAAGAGTTCGAGCGCGTTGTCCCGCTGCGCATGCGCTCGGCGGTACTCGGTGTGCAGCTCGGGCGTCCACTCCCCGGTGGCTGCGCCTTCGTGACGCCGGAAGTCACGGAGAGTGTCGAAGCCGGCGGGAGGCGCGGCGAGGAAGAACACCCCAAGAGCTCGGTTGTATGCCGTCGCCGCCTTACGGAGCTGGGCAATCGTGGGCTGTGTGTCCCCAGACTCCCACTGTGCCACACGGTCATCAGGCACGCCGATCTTACGAGCCGCGCCCACCTCGGTCAGTCCAATGGACTCGCGAGCCCACCGCAGGACGGCGGGCTCAACGAGCGCGGGGATCGATGTGGCCACACCCCATCTTGTCGCACCGGCCCGACACCGGCCAGATGCCGCGCCGCCACCCTTCCGTGCCATGCGCGACAACTTCAGAGAGGTCAGGCCACCTCTAGCGCTGGGTTGGTCGCGCCGACCGGAGCTTTCTCCGGACGAACCACGGCTACCAGAGCCCGCGACGTCCTCGCGCCGACCCGGAGTTGCTTCCGAAGTGTCTCCGCGGAGATCGGGCGCTGGTGGCGTCGCCAGTGTTCGGCATCCGCGCGCCGAGCCCGCTCCACAAGTTCCTCGTCGAGATCAGCGATCCGGCGGGGCACCACTCCCACCTGTTCATCACGCCGCAGCGTCGTCGTGTACCCCGCTGCCCGTTCTGTGCCGTCATCCTTCGGCTCTGCCGGCGACGAGGTGGGCAGCTGCGCTGATCCGAGATCGATGTTTGCGGCACTCAGCGCACGAAGCAGGCCGGGGCCAGCCTCGGCCCAACCGATCAGCAAGAGCGGGCCGACCGCGTCAAACGCGGCCTTACCCCATTGACCAGCACATACCGGGTCAGCAACGTTCAGCAGCAGGGTCACCACGCTCGCCGCCAGCAGCAGGCGTCGCGCCGGCCGCAGCACGTCCTCACTGGCCCCGGACAGGGCCAAGTGTCGCGTACCGACGAGCAACCCCAGCACCGTCAGGTCAACAGCAGGCGCCACCAGCGGCGCTACGAACACGGGGACCTGCAGCTTCAACGCCAAGTTCAACACGTTGCCGAACCCAAAGAGGAAGGTGAGCCCGATGACCAGCCCCATCGTGACCGTGACAAACCGAGCAACTGTCTGTGAGTTGGCGTTCATGACGGGCTCCCACCCGAACCCGGAAGCTCGAAGCTCGCCTCGACCACCAACGTGCCGATGAAGAGTCCCTGGTCAGCCCCGTTCCCATCCTTTGGTAGTCCTGCCGAGGATTCGAACCTGCGACACGCTCGCACCTTTGAAACACGCGAGATCATCGGGCACCACTGCCCTTGCGGCGGCCTCGGGTATTCGGACGTTCGCCGAAAGCTGCAGTTCACGGGGAGCCCGAGGCCGGGCTCGCAGGGGTGCCGCAGCGGCCAGTGACCGGTGGGTTCGATGCTGGTTGTAGTGCCGCTCGTACTCGCCAAGCGCACGCCGGAGGTGAGTCTCGTTCCAGATCAACGTGCGGTCCAGCAGGTCCGCGCGCAGCGTCTTCACCCAGCGTTCCATGATCGCATTCATCCGAGGCATCCGGACACCGGTCAGCACAGTGGCGATCTTGGCGTCGCGGAGGATCTCATCGATCAACGCGGGGTACTTGGCGTCGCTGTCGCGGATGAGGAACCTCACCTGCGCAACGTGCTCGGCGTCCCCTAGGTCCATCAACAGATTGCGGACAGCCTGCGTCACCCAGGCATGGGTGGGGTGCGCGGTAGTACCGAGAACGCGGACCCGCCGGCCAGTGTGGTGGACGGCAGCCAGGATGTACTGCCGCCGCCCGGTAAGAGTGACGGTCTCGATGAAATCCATCGCCAGGATCGCCTCAGCCTTGGACCGCAAGAAGTCAGCCCACCTGACTGTCGCCCGTTGCGGGGCCGGATCGACACCGTCGGTCTTGAGGATCTCCCACACAGTGGAGGCCGCGATCTTGATACCGAGCAGGGCAAGTTCGCCGTGGATGCGCCGGTAACCCCAGGCGGGGTTCTCGGCCGCCAGACGGAGAACAAGGCGACGGATCGAGGCGAGAGTACGCGGACGCGGACGCCCAGGCCCTTGATTCGCGCTCACGCGGGCATCACGGTGTTTCAGTAGGTCGCGATGCCACCGCAGCACCGTGTCTGGGCTGACCATGAGCCGGAGCCGACGCAACACTGCACGCGACAGCGGCACCAGCAACATCGAGAGGAACATCCTGTCCTCAGGCCGAAGTCGCGGGCGGTGGTCACCGAGCTGTCGTTGCAAGATGGTCAGTTGATGGCGCAGGGCGAGGATCTCGACGTCCTTCTCGCGGTCGGTCATCGACAGGAGCCGCAGCGCCGCGAACACATGGACAACGGCGAGATAGACGAAGCGAACCAGCACGACACGCGATCATGCCGGACCACGAGCGGTCACCCGCCGATGACCCTTGACCTGCACGGATGCATTATCGGCACGTACAGGGCTGGAACAAGCGCTCGCCCCGGGTACACACATCCTCACCGCAACGCTCTGCCTCAACACCGGCGCGACCACTGCCCCGGACTACTCGGTCTGGACGGTCTCCGACTGGGTCGCCTTCCCCTGGGAAGAGCAGTCAGCCGAGGCTAACCGCGAGCTGCTTCCGGCCTACAAAGCCAACCGGGTCCGCGACGAGGCCGCCCTCAAACCACTACGCGCGATCCCGCACGTACAGCAAGGACTAACGACCTACGACATCGCGTGGATCGAGATCGACACCGCCGAAGCCGACGACGTCATCGCCACCCTCGTCACCAACACCGAACCCGACCGCGCCGTGTGGATCATGTCCGGCGACCGGGACTTCTACCAGCTGCTCACCGACCGGGTCCGAGTGCTCAACACCGTGTTGCATCGCGGCCGCCGGCACATCGGACCAGCTGAAGTCGCCGAGCGCTACCACGTGACCCCCGCCCAGTGGCCGGACTTCTGTGCGTTGAAAGGCGACTCCGCCGACAACATCCCCGGCATCAAGGGCATCGGGCCCGGCACCGCGGCCGCGCTCCTGGCGGACGGGCTCCAGCTGGAACAACTCCTCGACTCCGGACGGCTGGCAGGGGCGAAACAAGCTCGCGTGATCGCCGAGTGGCAGCAGGTACTCGCCTGGCGGGAACTGATCCGCATGCACACCGATCTCGAACTCCCCTGTCACCCGACCGGACACCCCACCCGCGACCTGCCCACGCCTGCCGACGTGATCGAGAAGCTGGGTCTCTGGTGACGCCGTCGTTCGCCGCGCCGCGGTCGGTACTGACCCTGATGGCACATCCCGACGACGCGGAACTGTGGGCCGGCGGCACGCTCGCCCTGTGCGCGGCCGCCGGAACGACCGTCACCATCGCTGTCCCCCGGCATCCCGACTCACAACGTAACCGCGAAGCAGCCAGCGGAGCAGCGGCTTTGGGAGCCTCGCTCCACCAGTTCGAGCAGCCGACGGTCACGAACGTGCAGGAGGTGCTGCTCGCCGTCCTCCCCGACGTCGTCATCACTCACCCGCTGGGCGACGTCCACCCCGAACACCGCCACCTGGCCGAGACCGTCGTTGCGGCCTTGCCCGACGTCGTCATCGCCACCGGGCGACCACGCAAGCTCTACACCGCCGACACCTACAACAGCCTCACCACCGGCGGACCGACACCCGCTCACACGATCGTCGACATCACCGGTTCCTACGATCGCAAACTGGCGGCCCTCGGCGCCCATGCATCCCAGCCGATCAACGAGCACTTCGGGCCGATGGCTCAGACGCTCGGCAGGCTGTGGGGTTCCAGGACCCGGTACGCGGAGAACTTCATCCCCATCCCGATCCTCGGCCGCCTTCCAGCGGCCGGCAGCCTGTGAGTGCGGTCATTCGTCCAGCAGGAGCTCGCGATCGCGCCAGGCAAGTTGGAGCTTAGTGGTTGGTTTTGGAAGTGTCGATCAACGTTCCGCCCGCCTCGGCGAACCGCTCGAATATCTTGCGCGACTCGTCGAATTCCGCGCGGCTCCCCAACCGGTGCCGAAGTTCCCAGTACCCAAACCGTACTCCGACACGCGCATGCCGGTCCGCCTGCCGAACGTCGTATATCGCATTTCAACTCCTAACGTTCACGCGCTCTGACAGGCAGTCGGGCTTGGCAGCGGTTGTCACGCGGTTACGTCGGTCCGGGCGAGACAGTCGATCTCGACGAGTGCCCCCATCGCGAGCCACTGCACGCCGACTGTGGCTCGGGCCGGCACGTGGGTGGCGCCGAAAAACTCGTCATAGGCGGCATTCATGGCGGGGAAGTCAGCCTGATCGACGAGATAGACGTTGACCTTCACGACGTCGGCGGCAGTGGCGCCGGCGGCGGCGAGAACGGCACGGAGGTTGCCGAGCGCCCTGCGGGTCTGGTCACCGATGCCGGACACCAGGTTCAGGGTGCCCTCCTGGGTGCCGAGCACGCCGGAGACGTGGACGAACCCGTCGGCGACGGTGGCATGACTGAACGACGGAAGGCGCGCGACGCCCTCGACGTTGATCCGCTGTATCGGACTCGCGCCCATGAGTGTTCTCTCCCAACATCCTGCGGTAGCCCGCTGACGATGGTCGTCAACCAGCGACTGAAACGCTAGCATTCTAGAGTTCCTACGACAACGACTGTTTGCTTCGCAGTCCGGGTGCCCGCAGCCCGGCCTGAGGCCGATCGAGGGAGATGACGTGCAGGTCAAGGTCTCGGAACTGCTCACCGACGTCCGCAGCGCTTTGGAGCGCCGGGCCGTCCCACCCGCCGAGGCCGAAGTCGGCGCCCGGCTGTGTGTCGACGCCGAGCTCCGCGGGCACAGCTCGCACGGCGTGCGCCTGTTGCGCAACGTCACCGCCGAGTACGCCGCGGGAGCCGATCGCCGCGGTGAGCTGCGAGTGATGACCGAGACCCCCGTCTCCGCCCAGGTCGACGGCGGGTTCCACCTCTCCTGGTACGTCCACGACCACGCCGTCGCGATCGCTGAGACCAAAGCCCGTGCCGCCGGCATCGGGATGGTCAGCGTGCGCAACGCGGGGGTCAGCGGCGCGCTCGGCTACCTCGTCGAGCGCGCGGCCGCGCAGGGTCTGGTGTGCCTCGCACTCAACAGCACCCCCGTCATGGTCGTCGCACCCGGCACGACCGTGCCGTCGCTGGGCACCAATCCCCTGGCCGTCGGAGTGCCGCGACGGGGGCTGCCGCCCCTGGTTCTCGACATGTCGACCGCAGGCATCGCCTTCAACCAGGTGATGCGGCTGCGCGGGCTGGGCTCCGAGCTACCCGCCGGCGTCGCGCTCGACAGCACCGGTACCGGCACGATCGACCCCGCCCAGGCCATCGACGCCGAGTCCGGCCGGGCTCGAATCCTGCCCTTCGGCGGGCACCGCGGCTACGGGCTGGCGCTGATGGTCGAACTGCTAGCCGCCGCCGGCGTCAGCGGCCGGACCGCCGCCACCAAACGCGGCCCGGTCGTACTGGAGCCAGCCGACTTCAGTGCGGTCTACATCGCCTACCAACCCGGCTTGCTCGGCGACCCGGAGATGACCGCCGCGAGCGTCGAGCAGCTACTGGCCGACCTGAGCGAGCAGGACGCCCGCATCCCCGGCGAGGTCAGCCGGCTGCGCCGTGAGCAATGCCTGCAAGACGGCGTGGTCGACATCGACCCGGAGGCAGACGCGATCCTGCGAGCACTACTGAACTGAGGAGGTCAGCCCACCCGATGGTCGAGCGAGGGCAGAGCGGCGCGCAGCATCCCGATGTTGCGCAGGATGTGGGACCGCATTTCCGCACGGACGGTGTCGACGTCGCGGGCCCGCAGCGCGGCGATGATCCGCTCATGATCGGCATGCCGATCGACGACCTCGCCTGCCAACGGATTCTGCGCCCTGGTGACGTTGATCAGCATGTCCGACATGTCCCACATCCGATTGCTGGTTCGCGACACCACCGCCGAACGAGCCATGGAAAGCACGACGCTGTGGAACTGCCGGTTGAGGGTGCGATACTGATGAGCACGAACGGCCGGGTCGACGACCGTGGTCGACGACCCGATGATCTTGTTGATCCGAACGAGCTCCTCGATCTGACTCTCGGCCCGACGCTGCGCCGCGATGGCCGCGGACTCGGCCTCCAGGCTCGCGAACAGCACGAAGAAGTCGTCAACCTCCTCGGGCACGAAGCGCGGCACCCGGCAGCCGACCTGAGGGATGACCTCGACCAGCCCATCTACCGCGAGCCGACGCAGCGCGTCCATGACGGGCTGCTTGCTCACCCCCAACTCGTTCTTGAGCGCCTCAACGGCGATCGACTGGCCGGCCAGCCATTCGCCGCCGAGCAGGCGTTCCTTGACGACGTCGTAGACGTAGGGGGCCAGCCGCCGGCCTTGGGCCGCCGCGATGGCCATCGCGTCGTGTGCGCTGCTCACCGTCGGCACTGTAATGACCACCCCTTGCGAATAGCACCCCTTGCGCCCGGGTTCGTCCGTGGATTACTTTCACTGAAACACTAGCATTCTAGCACGCTAGCGCTAGATGGGAGTCTGCATGGGGATTCGCGACGGTGCCAGCTATCTGGAAGGTCTCAGGAAGCGACCACGGGAGGTATGGATCAAGGGCGAGCGCGTCGAGGACGTCACCGCACATCCGGCGCTGGTCCGACCGACACAGCAAATCGCTCACCTCTACGACATGCAGCACGATCCGGCCTACGCCGGAGTGTTGACGCGACCGGGTCCGGACGGCAATCCGGTCGGTACGTCGTTCGTCGCTCCCCGTGGCTACGACGACCTGGTCGCGCGGCGTGAAGCGTTCGCGATCTGGTCACGGGAGACGCTGGGGCTGATGGGCCGCTCCCCTGACTTCCTCAATACGACCGTGATGGCCTTAGCCGACGAACCCGCCGTCTTCGCACGACTCGGCGACCGCTACGCCGAGAACGTCCAGCGCTACTACGAGTACGTGCGCGACAATGACCTGTTCCTCACCCACGCACTCATCACCCCGCAGACCGATCGCTCGAAGTCCTCTGCCGACCAGACCGAGCAGTTCCTGCACATGGGAGTGGTGTCGGAGTCGACCGAAGGCCTGGTCGTCCGCGGTGCCCGCATGCTCGCCACGCTGGCCCCGATGGCCGACGAGATGCTCGTCTACAACCTGCCCGGCCTGCGCGCCGGCGACGAGCGCCACAGCGCCGTCTTCGCCGTGCCGATCGATACCCCCGGCCTGCGACTGATCAGCCGCGAGCCCTACGACGACGGCTCCCGCAACTCCTTCGACCATCCGCTGTCCACCCACTTCGAGGAGGCCGACTGCCTGGTCGTCTTCGATGACGTCGTCGTCCCGTGGGATCGGGTGTTCCTGCACGGCGACGTCGCGCTGGCCAACGCCATGTACGCCGAGACGAGTCTGCGCCAGCACACCGGCCATCAGACCGGTGTTCGCGGCTTGGTCAAGATGCAGTTTGCCACCGGCGTCGCCATGAAGCTGGCCGAGTCCGTCAAGATCGACTCGTTTCTGCACGTGCAGCAGAAGCTCGGCGAGGCCATCGCCGCCACCGAGATCTGCCGCGCACTGCTGATCGCCGCCGAGACCGAGTTCGAGACGTCCAGCTCGGGTGCGGTACGGCCGCGCTTCGATGCCCTGCAGACGCTGCGCATGCACCTGTCCGCGTCCTACCCGAAGGTGTCGGAAACGCTACAGACACTCGGCGCCGGCGGGCTGCTGATGATGCCGTCCGCAGCCGACTTCGACTCCCCCATCGCCGGTGACATCGCCACCTACTTCCAGGGTGCCGAGGGACTTCCTGCGGTCGACCGTGTCCGGCTCTACAAGCTCGCCTGGGATCTGTGCGGCGACGGTTTCGGTCAGCGCACCCTGCAGTACGAGCGGTACTACGCCGGCGACCCTGTTCGGCTGCTGGCCATGAACTACAAGAACTACGACAAGTCCGAGGCCTACGGCCTCGTCGACCGGGCTCTGGATCTGGCGGGCGACCCCGTCGCCACCATCCGGGCAGCCCGGCCATGAGCGGCTCGGCGGAGGCGACGGCAGGCGAAGCGGTGCGGACCACCGACGTCACGCCCGAACAGCTGCGTGAGGCAGTCGGCCGGTTCGCCACCGGGGTCACCGTCGTCACCGCGCTCGACCTCCAGGCCAAGCCGGTGGGGTGCACCGTCAGCGCGTTCTCGTCGCTGTCGCTGCGCCCTCCGCTGGTCCTGGTCTGCATCGACACCCGGCGGTTCATGCACGGCCCGTTGACATCAGGGCCGGGCTTCGCCGTCAACGTGCTCGCCGCCGACCAGCGTGCCACCGCGCTCCGGTTTGCCACGCCGGCCGCTGACAAGTTCGCGACGACCCCGCACCACCCCGGCCGGTCCGGCATCCCCTTGCTCGACGGCGCGCTGGCCCACGTGCAGTGCGACCTGCACGCCGTGCATGAGGGGGGCGACCACGCGATCATCGTGGGCCGCGTGAGCGACGTACGCACGACCGCAGGCGAGCCGCTGCTCTACGCGCAGGGCGCCTTTCTCGATGTGGACCACCGGGCCTGGGAGCACGCCGCAGCGGCGGCGCCTCCCGAGTGGCTGCTGTCCGCAGCCTGGTGACGGCGGTGCCGACCGGCCAGCCGCCGACCGGCCTTGGACGAACGAGGAGGAACATCCGTGGCTGACACGGCGCTCGTGTGCTTGTCCCATTCCCCACTGATGGCCTACAGCGAACCGGCCGCAGGCGTTCGCGCCGACGTCGATGCAGCCTTGGCGCAAGCTCGCCGCTTCGTCAAGGACTTCGCCCCTGAGCTGGTCGTACTGTTTGCACCCGACCACTACAACGGCATCTTCTACGACATGATGCCGCCGTTCTGCATCGGCACCCACGCCGAGTCGATCGGTGACTACGACACCCCGGCGGGCGTCCTGTCCGTCGACGCCGCGGCGGCCCGTGACGTCGCTTCTGCTGTGCTCGCCGAGGACATCGACGTCACGTTGTCGATGCAGATGTACGTCGACCACGGCTTCGCACAGCCGCTGCAGTTGCTGTTCGGCGGCCTCGACCGGGTGCCCACGGTTCCGGTATTCATCAACGGGCTGGCCTCGCCGTTCGGGCCAGCCCGCCGGGCCCGGCTGCTCGGCGACGCCATCGGCCGGGCGGCGGCGATGTTGGACAGGCGGGTCCTGTTCCTCGGCTCGGGCGGGCTCTCCCACGACCCGCCGGCACCACGGATCGACACCGCTCCGCCCGACGTCGTCGCCCGGATCATCTCCGGCGGTCGCACGACGACGCCGCAGCAACGGGCCGAGCGCCAACTCCGCACCATCCAAGCAGCGAAGGACTTCGCCGCCGGCACCCGCGACACCGGCATCCAGCCGCTCAACCCCGAGTGGGATCGCCTCGTCCTCGACACCTTCGCCGAGGGCCGTCTCGCCGACGTCGACGGCTGGACCAACGAGTGGTTCGTCGAGCAAGGCGGCCACTCCTCACACGAGATCCGGACCTGGATCGCGGCCTACGCCGCGCTCGCCGCCACCGGCACCTATCAGGTCCGTTCGACCTACTACCAAGCCATTCCGGAGTGGATCGCCGGGTTCGGCATCACCTGTGCCCTACCCGAGCCAGCCACTCAACTGACGGGAGCACGCACATGACCGCCCCTCTGTCCGTCGCACTGGCCAACGTCGAGCACACGGTGCGCTTCGTCGACGCCGGCCCATGGCGCACCCGCGTCCTCGAGGCTGGGTCCGGCACCCCCGTTCTGCTCATGCACGGCACGGGTGGGCACAGCGAGGCCTACGGCCACAACCTCGGCCCGCTGTCGCAGCACTTCCGCGCCATCGCCTTCGACTTCGCCGGGCACGGCTACACCACTCACTCGACCCAGGACCTGGAGATGCCGGCATACGTCGACCAGGTGCTTCGACTGCTCGACACGCTGGGGATCGACCGGGCCCATCTCAACGGGGAGTCCCTCGGCGGGTGGGTCGCCATGAAGTTCGCCGCCGCCCACCCCGACAGAGTCGGCCGGCTGGTGCTCAACACCCCCGGCGGCACCATGGCCCGACCCGAGGTCATGGAGCGGATCCGGTCACTGTCACAGGCCGCGGCCGACGACCCGACCGATGAGCAGATCCGGACCCGGCTGGAGTGGCTGATGGCCGACCCGGCAACGGTCACCGATGAGCTCGTCGCGATCCGGCAGGCGATCTATGCCCGTCCCGGATTCGCCGACTCGATGCGCCACATCCTGTGCCTGCAGGACCCGGAGATCCGGCAGCGCAACCTCGTCAGTGACGAAGAACTGGCGGCAGTCCCCAACGGCGCCATGGTCGTCTGGACTTCCGACGACCCGTCGGGCCCGGCATCGGCCGGCATGGAAATGGCCAAGAAGATTCCCGGCGGCCGCTTCGAGTACATCACCAAGGCCGGCCACTGGCCGCAGTGGGAGCAGGCCAACCAGTTCAACCAGTTGGTCGTCGACTACCTGCACGACGTCTGAGCTTGATCTTTAACCTCGGGCGTCCAGGTCGTGTGCGGCGCGTGCGGGTGTTCGGCGTGTCGGCGGGACACGATACGGCCACCGCTTGATCATCTTCGGGTTCCTCGCATAGAGCTCGAAGACGAAAGCGGTGGCCGCGTTGTCCAGTGTTGCGTATGCCCGTTCGGCCCAGTGGGGTGACACCTCGGCCCGGCGAGGTGATCTTGACTGGTTCCGGCAGGAACTGTTCGGGTCGTTGACCGCGCGGGCAGACGCGTTGTTCGAGCTGGACCGAGGCACTGCTGTGCACTGACGGGCCAGTCACCTCGCTGGTCGAGCTGCCCCTGGTTGCCGAGCACCGCCGCGGACGGCGCCATGTACGACGCGCTCAACGCCGGGCGGATCGAGCCGCAGCAAGTGCGCCGGGCCCTGATGTCACTGCCGATGCCGAGAGTCGGTGGCCGGATCGCGCTCGCGGTTGTCAACGGGTGACACGGTCGTGTTCATCCACAGGCTCCCTTCGCCGAGTCGTGTTCGGCCGCACTGCACGGACGTCTCCGTGCTCGATGTACACCGAAGCTGCGAGCGGCGTACAGCATGCACAGTCGGGTGGAGCAGACATTCGTCGAGACCAACGCGTTCACCGACACCGCCGAACAGCGGGGACATCAGTCGGTGCGGCGGCCTCCCGGCGGGTCCGGTCGATCCCGTTTCAACAGCGGAAGCACCCGCTCGCCGAGCAGTCGCATACCGTCGTCGTCGGTGAGCCCGTGTGGGGTGCCGAAATCCACCCGGTGCACCCCGGCGTCGATCAGCCGTTGCGCCTGGGCAGCCACCTGCTCCGGCGTGCCAGCGAAGGCGAACATGTCCAACACGTCGTCCGGGATCAGCTCGCCTGCGCCGGGTTGGTCGCCGTCGGCCACCCGCCGTCGTACCTCGGTGATCAGGCCGGCCGGCAGGCTCACCGTGGGGTCCAGATCGGCCACCTCGCCGAGGTACAGGGCGACCTCGGTGCGGGCCTTCGCTCTGGCCAGCTTCTCGTCCTCGTCGACAACAGTCACCGTGCCAACCACGATGCCCACCTCACCTGCGTCCCGGCCGGCCTTTGCGGCGCCGACCGCGATGCGGCGCCGCAGCACGTCCACCATCGCCGGGTTCGCGGTGCCGCCGATCTTCAGCTCGTCTGCCACCCGGCCGGCAAGCGCGGCCATCCTCGGCCCCCAGGTCCCGATCAGCACCGGCACCCGGGGGCGCAGCACGTGATACTGCAGCCGGGTGCCGGCGGCCAGCGGGAACAACTCGCCGGCCAGACCCCGGTCGTCGCCGGCCAGCAGCGCGGAGACCACTGCGACCGCCTCCTCCATCGCCCCGACCGGCCGGTGCTGCCGGATGCCGACCGTGTCCAGCCAAGCTCCCCTGACCAGCCCCAGGTACGCCCGCCCGCCGGAGGCGAGGTCAAGGCCGGCGACCTGACCCGCAATCTCGTACGGGTGCATCGAGAAGGGGTTCCAGCCCGCCGCCCCGAGCCGCACACGCGAGGTTGCCGCCGCCATCTCCAGCAGCGGCACGATCGGCGGCTGGTACATCACGTCGCCGAACACGCTCAGCACGTCGAACGCGTAGCGCTCGGCCAGATCCGCCAGCCGGGCGTAGTCGCCCGGACGCTTGTTGGTCTGCAGACCGAGCCCGATCTCGACTCGCGTCATGTTGGCTCCCTCGTGATAATCCGGTGCCGCCCGGCTCCCTCCAGCCGGAGGGCCATCAGCCTCTCCGCACTGGCGGCTCGTCTCACTGTCAGTCGCGGACTGCGTCGCATTGAGCTCATCCGAACGGCCGCGGATCGTTCGAGAACGCACCCGCCCTAGTCCGCGAGAGGGCCGCTTGCTTTCACGACCACCCTCGTGCAGTCACCCGGCATGTACGGCACGGGAATCTCCACAACACTACTGATTCGGACCTTCAAAGGATCCGCACCGGCCCGAGTAGCTGCGCCCAAGGCCGTTCTCTTCGCTTCGTCCAGGCACTCGTCCCGACTCGAAAGGCTGTACACGAAGTTGCGATCCACCGATCCCGAGACGTCGGCCACGGTCGCGCCCACCGCATTCGCGACATCGGCAAAATCGGGCCGGACCACCTGGCTGGTCCCGGCAATGCTTTTCGGGACGAGGTGCTCGCCACCACCGACAACAATCACGGGTACGTCGCTGCGAGAGGCCTTGATCCGATCACAGAGCACCTCGAACCGCGAATCGATGTGCGCGATCACAGTGGCGAGCAGTTCCGAGTCGATAGCTGACGCACGCTCGGGAAAGTCGCCGAACGATGCACGTCCGGCCGCGACCGAGCAGTCACTCAACGTCAGTGTTGTACCACCGAACACCAGGGCGTCCGACGTGAGTCGATAGCCGACGCTACCCGGGCCGACCGCAGCCCCCGGCTCGACAATGCTGCCGCCGCCAAGTCCGACCGAGATGAGATCGGGCATGCGGAAGTTGGTCTGGACGCCACCGATCTCGACACTGTGAGCCGACATCCGGGGAAACCCGTCGACCAACAGGCCCACGTCTGTGGACGTACCACCGACATCCAGGACGATCGCGTCGCTCAAGCCCGTCAGGTATGCCGCGCCACGCATCGAGTTGGTCGCGCCGGAAGCCACCGTCAGGACGGGCCGGTGGAGGGCGTCGAGCGCACGGAGAAGCGTGCCATCATTCTGAGTCAAGTACAGGTCCGCCGCGATACCCGCTCTTTCGACAGCCACGCTGAGGCTGCTCACGACTTCGTGGGCGATCCCGGTGAGGGAACCATTCAGAATCGCGGCATTCTCGCGCTCAAGCAAGCCGACACCGGCAACCTCGGACCCGAGGGAGATCGCGAACCCTTCGCCCAACTCCTGTGCAACGATCTCTCGTGCCCGTACCTCGTGCTCCGACGTCACCGGGGAGAAGATGCTGGTGATCGCAATCGCCTTGACGGCCCCGTCGCACTCGCGAGCGAATACTCGTACCGCCTCCTCGTCAAGAGGGCTGATGGCGCGCCCGTCGTACTCGTGTCCGCCGGCGACAAGTGCCACGGGGCCGCGGACGGCTTCGACCAGATCTGCCGGCCAGCCGGCCAACGGGGGGACAGCATTGAACGCCGGCGCACCTATCCGGAGGATTCCGACCTTGTTGACACCCCGGCGTTGGATCAACGCATTGAGGGCTTGAGTCGTCCCCAACATCACACGCGTCACCCGAGAAACATCGACATCCTTGATCACCGCGGCAAGTGCGATCTGAATACCCTCTGCTACGGACGGTGTCGACGGCGTCTTGTGCCAAGCCAGGACATTTCCTGCCTCATCAACGGCGACAGCGTCCGTATTTGTTCCACCGACGTCGATCCCAATTCGGACGCGCGTCACTGGACACCTCGATAGGAGATGTAGTCGAAGTCGTAGCCGAATGCGCGAGGGCCTACCAGCTCAAGCCCTGGCGGCGTGAGCCACCGTTCGTGCGCAGGCATGGCGATCACGCGCATCCGCTGCCCGTACGCAAGTTCTTCGGTGGTCATCGGAACCGCGTTCTCGAGGTCGATGAGGGTGATGAGGTCCGGGACGGTCGCGACGACAATGCCATTGCTTCGAGCCACCAGGTTTTCGTTCTGAAAGTCGATCTCGAATGTCTTCGAGGGATCGTCCAGGCTCTCCAACTTCACCGTCCCGCGCGACCACCCATCCTCGGTGCGCCTGTCGAGATCAACGATCTTCCCCTCGAAGAGGGCTTGCGCCTCGGCGCACCGGAGGAACCCCTCGTATGCACCGTCGAACCCGTGCTGGATCCTGGAGATGCGGCGTCCGAGCTCAAGGGCGTAGGTGAGCGACCCTGGCACGCCGTGATCGGCCGTCTGTTGGACGGTTACGAAATAGCCGGCGACAACCGCGAACATCCCCATCTCGACGAAAATTGCGCGCATCATCGCTTCACCTGCAACGTTGCTGGTCATGTCCAAAGTGAGCGCGTTGCCTTTGATATCGATCACAAAGCAGGGAGAAACCGAGATACCAGCCAGAGTGAACTGCGTCATGTGCACCATAGGAAAGGCTCGACGTATCGTGTCCGCGTCAACGCACGGAATACCCAGCTCAGCCGCGACGACCAGCGGATAGAGACTACTGGCGCCACCAACCTCCAAAGGCAGAACGGCAATAGGTGCGCGCCCGAATCTCTTCGATGCGAGCTCATACGCCAAGGTGGCCTCGTTGCCGCTGATGCATTTCTCGATATATGCGACAGGTGCGCCGGCGAACGCCACCGGGAAGAGCATCGCCTTGGGGTCCAGGTCTTCCAACGCGACGACCTCGACCGGGCCGTGCTTGTCGATCGCCTCGTGCAGCATCAGCCGGACGATCGCACTCGATCCGCCTCCGCCGGTTCCCAATGCACTTGCACCGAGACCCAGATCTTCCACGTCATCGTGACCAATCCACAGGCTGGGCATGCGTCTCCCTACACGTAGGTGCTGTCCGGGGTCAGGCGAAGATTTCCGAGATCCGGGCGTGGCCGACATCAAAGCGCGTTGCCTGTTCGTCGTGGACCGCGTTCCACTGCGCCGACGTCCGGGCCGCGACGATCGGTGCAGTCAGTGGTCGCCGGATGGTCGCGCAGCCACGCCAGGGCGAACCCGGAGACGCTGGTCGGCCATTTCCTGGCGAGCACGCGCAGCTCGGCTACCTTGGCCAGGTTCTCAGGCGTGTGGAACCCCTTGTAGTAGAGAGCACCCGCAACCGCGGTGCGGCTGCCCGGCTCCGGCGCCGCGTTGTCGAGCTACCGCTCGGAGAGCACGCCGCCGGCGAGAACGGCGTGCCGCCCAGTCCCTCACGTGTGATGAGTGGCAGCAGTTCGGCCTCGCCGCCCCGGTCGAGCAGGTGCAGCTCTCGCCGCCGCCGTACGCGTCAGCCGTATCGAAGCTGTGATCTCGAGCGCCCATGCCTCGTCGAGGCGCTCGAACCCCTCATCGTCGTTCAGCCCGTAGGCGCGCGTCGAGGCGGAGGTGCCGACGCCGCCGATGGACCCGTGCCGAAGACGAACTCGCTGCTCTCGAGATCCGAACTGCCCAACCGAACCGTACGCATCATGAATCCGTCCCTTTCGGGAATACGGTGCTCCAATGTTTCAGAGAAGGAATGACCAGGTCGCACGCACCAGCAGTCCCGTGGAATCACGGTTCGAGTGACGGAGACTGGTTGCGCTTCTTCGCTTCGCGTACGAATTTGATGGCGAGGTCGTTGAGCATGGTGATGTAGGTCTGCGGCTCGCTCATCATCAGAACCTTGCCGTGTTCCCACTCGGCGTGAAATTCTGTGAGGAACTCGTCCGTGACGCCGAGCCCTTCCAGCCTACCCACCAAGGAGGCCGCGGCATCGACCATATGGAACGTGTGTAGGAGCATCGGCTCGTCGAACATCACTGGTGCCGCAGTCACCATCGACGTGACGCTGCTGAATACGGCGGATTGCACGGACTTCGTCATCAGCTGCGCCCCTGCTGGTAGGTGGTTCCGAAATCGTTGTGATGAACAGCCGGGAGGTACTGCGGCCCGCGCACAGATTTCATTTTCTTTACAGGGCTGGGATAGCCAATGGCAACCGTGACATCCGGGCGAAGATGTGGAGGTAGACCGAGGAGCTCCTGGACAGCTACGATGCTCCAGCCGGTGATCGTGCACAAGCCCATGTTCAACTGCTGGGCGATCAGCCCGAGGTGAGCACAGGCGGCACCAGCATCGAGCTTGGTCGCGGTGTCGCGGCCTCCGGGAGAGTCGACAGCAGGCAACGAGAGGTCAGAGCACAGAACCAGCATCATCGGTGCATTGTTCGTGGTAAATCCGGGCAACACCTCCCGCGCGGTTTTCATCAGCCCGGGATCGTCCACGACGACCACGTGGCGGTAGCCCGGTCTGACCTGCTGGGCGCGCGAGACCGACCACAGCATGATGTCGAGGTCGGCTGGGTCAACCGCGCGATCCTCAAACTCTCGATGCATCCGTCGTTTCCGCATCGCGGTTTCAAGCTCAATGGTCATCGATGTCTCTCCGTCCCTGGACTGTGGCACTTCGCTCCATGGTCGCATTGATATCCAGCCTGAGCACCGTGCGTTCGGCACATCGACTCAGCCCTTGTTGTACACATTCACCAATGTGTGGGTGTATCTGGGAGACGGCGGACATGGCTGGCAACTTTGGTGCATGAGTTATTCGACGTCAGCCGGCCTGTCGTGCACCTGTGCGGCCAGCTGATACAGGCTTGCAAAGCCTTCCAGTGGTCCGGAACGCACGATCTTCCACCCCTCCACCAGCCAAGCGTCGCGCGTGCGTCGCAGATTCACCTTCCAGTGGCCACGCATGGTGCAGAAATCGGCCACACCCGGGGCGGTGGGGAGGTGGTGGTAGGCGACCACATGTGCCAGCACGACAGCAACGTCGCCGTCGACGGTCGGTCGGATGTTCGAGGTGGCGTGGTGCGTCACGGCAAAGCCACCGATCACCGCTTCGCACATGGCGACGAGCTCGTCGGCCGACAAGTCCCGAGGTTCGTCGCCAAGGTGCTCCGAGAGATCGAGCCGGACGACGTCGGCCAGCAGTAGCCGCTGCGCTGCCCAATCCCTGCCGTCCTGGGTGGATGCCAACCTGGCTATTACGTCCGCGATCGCAGCACGGTCGAACAACTCTTGCATGTCAATTGTCCCGGCTCCCTCTCATATGGCCAGGAGCTAGGTCCGAAGCTCCAGACCGAGCTCGGCGGCGAACTGCAGCGCAATCCGCCGTGCGATGGCATTGAGAAATGCCTCACCCGCGGCCGCGGAGGCGCCGCGCGGATCGCCGATGATGCCGTTCATGCTCAGCCCGGCGACGCCGTCCCGGAACAGCCGCTCGGTCCACCCGGGTTCAGCCGCGATGTAGCCGTGCAGGTCACCGAAGTCTCCGACGGCATCGGCACCGAGCAGATGGAGAGCCACGCTCGTCTCGAACAGGCCCGCATGTGCATCGCACTCGGGAGAGGTGAGCCCTACCTGTGCAGCCGCAGCAGCGCAGGCGTCCACCATCTCACCGATCTCCACGAACGCCGCGACTCGAAGACCGGGATGCTCCGCGCGCAGACGATCACGGTAGGCCTTGAGGAACGCGAAGTTGCCGCCGTGACCGCTGAGCATGGCCACTCGAGAGAAGCCGGAGCGGAGAACACTCCCGACGCACGCATCCATGACGCCGCTGAGGGTCTCCTCCGACACCGTGACAGTTCCGGCGAAATCGCGATGGTGATCAGAGAGACCGAAGGGGATGGTCGGGTAGATCAGCACGGGTGCGTTCACCATCGCGGCCACGCGCCTCGCGAACGCCTCACCCAGGACCGTGTCCATCGCAAGGGGCAGATGGGGTCCGTGCTGTTCGGTCGCTCCGAGGCTGATCAGCGCTACCGTGTCCGCCGGTAGCGCGGCGACGGCGGGGGACGTCGCGGTGGCGTGAATGATCGCCTGCTGCTCGCCCATCAGATCGCTTCACCGGGCTTGCGGCTTGCCCCTTTCTTCCATTCGGGCCGATCCTCTCCTTGAGTGACGAGCACGATCGACTCCGTCAGCGCAGTCTCGATGTGCGAGCTCTCCGGATCGACGAAGTACACGCTGCCTGTCTTCGCCTCGACAACCTCGGAGCCTTCCTGCTCCACGCGGATACACCCCTGCAGGACCATTACCTGAACCCAGTCAGCGTGTGTATGCTCGCGAATTACTTGACCCGCCGCAATTCGATAGAACGCCGACAGCACGTCATGGTCGCCTTGAAAGATGAGAGCTTCGTCCATGACGGTTCCGCGGACGTCGACCCTGTTCCAGCTCAAGGTATCCAATGCGATATGCAGCAAGCCAGGCCTGGCACTCATGATTCATCCTTCGCGGTTCAATATGTGGTTTGGGAACGTGCCCGCCTCGGGCTGCGCAGATCTCTGCAATTCGATGTAGGAGGATGATGCGGTGCACGCCGAGCGTCGACCGGTTGTGGTCGCGCCTGAGACGCGTGGCCGAACCACAGCCCCAGAGTCCGGGTCAGTCGGCCGCTCGGCTCGCCGCGCCGGTGAGAGCGTGCGCGTAGAACTCCCGCACGTGTGACTCTGTCACCAGCCCGGCGTCGAGATCGCTGTGCACTGCGTCAATGGCGCGATCGGCAGGCCTCCCGTACCCACCGCCGCCACCAGCGTTGATGCTGACCACCGTCTCGGCCGGAAGCTGCAGCCCGGTGACCTTCGTCGTGGGCGTGACGCGGCCGTCGCTGTAGTGGAGGACGACCTTGTTCGGCTGCCCGGGCAGTCCGCCTGCCTGCCCCCAACTCGGGACCTTCGTGCGCTCGACGACGGTGATCAGTTCGACCTCGGTGCGGACCCGCAGTTGCAACTCCCAGCCCATGCCGCCACGGAACTGCCCCGGCCCACCGGAATCCGGCAGGAACTCCCAGGACTGAACCTGGACGAACGGCCACTTGGACTCCTGCAGCTCCGCCGACGGGATCTGCGACATCGCCAGGCCGGGAACGAACATCGTGGCGCCATCGGCGAGTGCCGAGGCGCCGCCGCCGACCGGCACCGAAGTACCTGCCGACTGCAGTTCGCCCGACGTCTCGTCATATCTGTACAAGCCGACCGCGACCAGGTCGCCGGCAGTCCCGGACGGAACCCCGCCAGGGAGCGCTACCGCCAGCGCTTCAAACAGCGCCTCCAGTAGCGACATGAACGGCCACCCGTACATGTAGCACGGCTGTGGCAGAACCGGATGGAACATCGAGCCGACCCGGCTGATGACCTCCAGCGGCCGGAAGTGTCCTTCGTTCGGAGCCTCGTTCCCGGCCAACATGGACAGCACGATCCGGCATGCGGACACTGTGGACGGCAGCGGACAGTTCAAGGGGCCCCGCACCGCGTCCGGTACGGCGGAGAGGTCGAACCGGGCCAGGTCGCCGTCCACCTGCAGCTCGACGTCGAAGGAGATCGGCTCGTCGTCGATGCCGTCGTTGTCGAGATGCCCGGTGGCCCGGTACACGCCGTTCGGGAGCTGCGCGACGAAGTCGCGGACGACGGCCTCACCGTGCTCGTACATGCGTTCCACACAGTCCCTGAACACAGGCAGGCCGAACCGCTCGACGATCCTCGCCAGCTCCGCCACTCCGGCGTGGCAACAGGCGATCTCAGCCATGATGTCGCCTTCGACGGCCGTCGGCGCACGGGTGTTGGCGACGAGGATCTCGAGAATGTCGGGAACCAGCACACCCCGGCGGTAGAGCTTGATCCCCGGCAGCAGTACACCCTCTTGGAAGAGATCCGTGGTGTCGGAGCAATAGGGGTTCTTGGCCCCGATGTCGGCGAGGTGGCCCTTGGCAGCGGCGTACCCCACGAGCTCGTCCTCGTGGAAGGTCGGCATCACGATCGCGAGGTCCTGGGCGTGCGAGCCACTTCCGTACGGAATGTTGTAGAGGATGACGTCGCCCGGCTCGACGACCGCCTCGCCACCGACCGCTTCCACCGCGGCTTCGACGCAGAAGCTCATCGTGCCCATGAACGCGGGAAGCGTGGGTGACTGCGCGAGCATCCGGATCTCGCGGTCGTAGAGGGCAACCGCGAAGTCGTAGGCCTCGTAGATGATCGGCGAAACCGAGGTCCGGATCAGCACACGCTTCATCTGGTTCGCCGCAGAGTTCAACGCATTACGCACGATCTGCGTCGTGACCACATCGGCGCGGGCAGCGCTGCCCTGCGGGGATCTGCGGTCATGCGGCCGGTACAGATGCCGTTCACCGCGAGCCAAGGATTCCATGTCACCCACCGTTCCGTTCGAGGGCCAGGCAGCCGTGGACATCAACGCCGTAGTCGAAGCCACTGTCGACATACGTCGTGGTGGTCGGCTCGTAGACGATCGCGGGCCCAGCATGGCGTTCGTCCGGAATCAGGTCACCACGGTGCACCTGGCGGAAGTCGCGGTACCGGTCCTCCGCGAACGAGAAGCACTCCGCGGGCACGGCGGTGCCGAAAGCCTCGTATTGGTGCTTCTCGACACGCGCAGGCAGCACACGGCGCCGGGAGACCCGGATGTTGACGATCTCCACGGAAGCCGCGAGAACGCCTCCATAGGTGCGCCGGTACACGTCACGGAACTTCTCGGCCAGTTGCTCGGCGGTCTCGTCCCCCCGCATCGCGATCGCCAGCGTGTATTCCTGGCCATAGAAGCGCATGTCGAGAGAAACCTCGACCGAGTCGTCGGTTCCGGCCGGTGCACCATCATCCGCCTGTACGAGCGTCACCAGTTCGCGGACGATCCCGCGCACCTCGGTGACGGCCTCTGGCGTCACCGGCAGCACCCGCGTGCGGGCCCGGGTACGCAACAGATCGGAACCGAGCAGGCCCCAGGCCGAGAAGTTGCCCGCATGTGGCGGCACGAGGATGCGATCGAGGTCCAGTTCGCGGGCGATCTGGGTGCCCATCATCGGGCCCGCGCCACCGAACGGCAGCAACGTGAAGCCCCTGGGGTCGTGGCCCTGTTCGATCGTCAGTTCCCGGATGAGGCTTGCCATATGGTTGCCGGCGATCGCGATGATGCCCTTCGCGACCTGCTCGGGACTGCGGTCGAGTTGCTGTCCGACGAGAGCCAGTGCCTTCTCCGCGGCGGCGCGGTCGAGCGCCAGACCGGAGGCGAGTGCGCCCCGCCCGAGCATGCCGAGAAAGAACGCCGCGTCGGTCACCGTCGGGCGATCCCCGCCACGTCCGTAGCAGGCCGGGCCGGGGTCCGCGCCCGTGCTCTCCGGCCCCACCGTGAGGAACCCACCAACATCCACCGCGGCGACCGACCCGCCGCCCGCGCCGATCGAGCGGACGTCGACCCAGGCACTTTGCACCGGCATGCCGTCGATCTCGCCCTCATGCAGAACGCGGGTGCGCCCGTCCACGACCAATGCGGCGTCGAAGCTCGTGCCGCCGACGTCCGCGGTGATGAGATGGGAGATGCCCACCCTTCGGGACAACTCCGCGGCCCCCTCGGCACCCGCCACCGGGCCGGACATGATGGTCTCGAAAGGACGTTTCTGTGCCTCGGAGAACGTCAGCGACCCGCCGCCAGAGCGGGTCATCAGGCAGTTGCCGGTGAACCCATCGCCGTCGAGCGCTGTCGAGATGTGGTCGAGGTAGCCGGACATCCGAGTTCGGACGAACGCGTCAATGACCGTCGTGCTCGCTCGCTCGTAGTCGCGGTACTCACCCGATATCCGGTGCGATAACGAGATGTGGCCGTCGAAACCGCTGTCCCGAAGGATCTGCTCCACTTCGAGTTCGTGGTCGGGATTGGCGTAGCTGTGCAGGAAGACGACGGCGACAGCTGTCACTCCGGCGGAGCGGAAGACCTCGAGCGAGTCCAGAACGTCCTGACGCTCCAGCGACCTCTGGACTGTGCCGTCATACGTGATCCGCTGCCGCACCGGACGGCGAAGAGCACGTCGGACCAGTGGTTCGCGCGGTCGCCAGAACACGTTGTACGGTTCACGACGAGAACCGCGTCCGATCTCGAGTACGTCCCGAAATCCCGCGGTGGTCAGCATTCCAACGGTGGCTCCGCGGCGCTCGAGCAGCGCGTTGAGTCCGACCGTGGTGCCGTGCAGGAAATAGCCGGCGGACTCAAGTACCTCCCGAGGAACACCTGTTTTGACCGCGTTCATGCAGCCGATCTCCGGGCCGGATGACGTCGTGGGGACCTTGGTCACCACGACAATGCCGGTGCTGTCGTCGTAGTAGACGAGGTCAGTGAACGTGCCACCAATATCAACGCCGATCCTGGTCGACATATCGCCACCCCTCTAAAAGTTATTCTTTGCCATCCTCGCCACAGCTGCGAAATGCCTGCCGCACGCCAACGAGACCTCCATCATTGCACTCTGGCTCGTCCTAGGACATTGACAAACTGCCAATCGGAACCCCGACGAGGCGCTTACAAGATCGCAAACCGGTTACCATTAATATTACTTCAAAAGCGCTGCCGCACGCGCCTTTTAACATCCGTCTAGATTTGTTCTGTAGTCAACGTATCGATTTGCACAGTTGCCGATTCGGACGATTCTCCTCGTTGGGTCTCAGACTCGCTTGCACTCACCACGGCGGGCAACGTATAGACTGCACATGTCAAAGGCAGGCCGATGTTCAGGATGCACAACAAGTAGGCCTGGAGGTTGTCCCGCAATGAGTCGCCGCAACCTTGCACACCGCCCGAGCTAGCGGTTGTTGGACGAGCCGCCCCGCAGTGCCTCGATCACGCGAGGGCCACGACCCGCCTTGCGCAGGTCGTGACGGGTCTTGGCGGCCGCCGCTGGCACGCGCACCAACGCATCGCTACGGGGGTCGACTCCAGGATCGCGATCAGTCGTCGCGCTCCACGACATGGGCTTCACCGGTCGCGCACCGATCGGACCGTCCGGTCGAACGCAGTACTGCCGGCGAGCAGGCACACGGTTCGAGCCCGTTGCCGAAGGGCGAGCCCAGCCGAGAGCTGCATCGTCATCGAAGACATCCCAACTCGTGTCAACGGCGTTCTCGGTGGCTCCTTGATCCCAGGATCGGCTACGTCCGCGGGCTCCCAGGGCCTGCCGCACGTGAAACCACTGCTAGTGGCTCCGCGCTACCTCGTCCGGCAGCTCGGCTCCCCGAGGAAGGAGAGCCTCCCCTGCAGAATGCGGGCGAGGGTTGAGCAAGTTGTCGAGTTCCTCCATCGACACGTTTTCCTCCATCGACACATTCAGGAGCGCGGCAAGGTTCTGGCGCCGCCAGGACTGAGGAGTGAGATCAGCGTTCCCAGCGGCCGACAGCCGAAGGTTCGACCGGCCTGTCCAGCTTCTGTGCAAACGCCTCCTGCGCGAACCCGAGGGCTTCCCTGCACGCGGCCAAGCCGTCCCGTCGTGTTGCCACGTCAGCAGCCCGCGGCAGAGAAGCAGCCGTTCAACTTGTCCAAGATCAGCGACCAGCGGAACGTGGCCAAGCCATCGTCCCCGCGCGTCGTCACGACGTCGGGGTCCATCCTGGACACGCCTGCGGCCGCCAGCGTCTTGACGAGGCGCGGTGGAAGTTCGTCGTCAAGCAGCCGAGCGATCTCGACGAGGTGGCCGAACTGGTCGATACCTACAACCTCGGTCCCGTATGGATCATGCCGGAAGGCACCGACAGCGCAACAGTCCTTACCAGGATGAGACTACTCGCCGACTCCGTACTCGGCCGCGGTTGGCGCCTCTCTCCCCGCCTGCACACTTTGTTGTGGGATAACGACCGCGCGCGGTAGCGCTTGTCTCACAACAGCTTCGAGGTAATTCAGCATCTGAGTTCTCACGACATTCCGGCCACAGGTCAACGAGTTACGGCGTACGGCTCGGCCGAGCCGCCCAACTCCTGCTGATCTCGCACGCCACGGCGTTCATTCGCCAAAGTGGTCAGCTCGAGCACCATGACCAGTTCGTCCCGCTCCACGACGTATGCCTCGTTGAGGTCGTGCACCGCCCGGATCGACTCGATCGCGCGGTCCGCAGCAACGGCGGCGAGCACCCGCACCGCTCGAGCCCGGCGCGGAAGCGTGAGCACAGCCAAGTGTTCCACTGTCGCACAAGGCATCGCGATTCGTTTCGCCAGCTTCCCGCCGGTCCTCCCGGAATCCACCGACCGTACAACCATCGCGCGCGCTGCGGGAGCAGACTGACTCCAGTGCATTATGTACCCCGAACCGGTGGTCACTGTACATTGAGCACATTGCGAGCCTCCTGTCCCGGACTCGACACTAGCCAGGTGAGGTCGCGATCTCGGAGTACCACGCTTTCAGCGACACGCTGACCACGCCCGTACCCGAGTTCCTGATATCCGTTGTCGCCGTGAAAACTATCCGAATCAAGCTCAAATGGATGAGCAGACCGGAGTATTACTGATGCTCTCGTTTGAGGAATACGCGAAACTGGATGCTACTGGACTGGCGGCACTAATCTCCGCTGGAGAAATTTCGGTAACCGAGGTGCATGACACGGCGCGGGCAGCGATCGCGGCACTCGATGAGAATTTGCATGCCGTAGCTGAGGGCCCGTGGCCAGCTTCGTTGGACTTCGCCGCCAATTCGCCGTTCCGCGGAGTCCCGTTTGTACTCAAGGACATCGGTTGTCACGCCAAGGGTGTCAAGATGCATATGGGCACCCGGGCGCTGACAGATGGATACGAGCATGACACGGATTCAATACTCATGACTCGATTTAAGGCAGCAGGCCTCGCGGCCATTGCTACGACAAAATTACCGGAGCTGGCTCTGAGCGCGGCAACCGAGCCATTGCTCAAAGGGCCGGTTCTGAACCCGTGGAACGCAGAGCGAACTGTCGGCGGATCCAGTGGCGGATCCGCCGCTTTGGTAGCTGGCCGAGCAGTACCAATCGCCCACGCGAATGACGGCGGTGGGTCGATCCGTGTGCCAGCCTGCCATAACGGTTTGGTTGGACTTAAACCCAGTCGAGGCCGAATTCCACTAGGCCCGAACCAGCAGGAGATCATGTTCGGAAACGGAAGCGAGTTCGTCGTCAGCCGCTCCGTCCGCGATACTGCCGCCCTGCTTGACTACGTACACGGATACGCCCCTGGAGAACGGTATGGTGCACCGAAACCCGACGATACGTTCGAATCGTCAATCGGGCGCCGGCGTCAGCTCCGGCTAGCTGTCTCGACTCGACAATGGTCAGATACTGCGCTTGACGGGGACGTGCGCAGCGCCATGGACACGTTCGTGCTCGACTGTGCAAGCCTCGGACATCACGTCGACATCGTCGATCCGCCACTCGACTGGGAGCTACTGGTGGAGTCTTTCACCGTGCTCTGGTGCTTTTGCGCCGCCGCGAGCGTGGACATGATCTCCGCCATGTCGGGAAAGCCCAAGAATCGCGACTGGTTTGAGGCTACCACCTTGGCCACAGCTGAGGCTGGACACAAACTGGGTCCATCGGCGCTCCAAAATGCGCTGGACGGGATGAACACTGTGTCGCGACGGATCGCCGCGTTCATGGCAGACTGGGATATCTTGGTTACCCCTACCTGCAATACTGTGGCACCACCGGTCGGCACACTGAACGCGGACGATGTTCATGAGACGGCCGCCGGCTGGACACACCGGATTCTCAAGCTCTATCCCACCTGCGCAATGTATAACGTGACCGGGGCGCCGGCAATAAACGTCCCCGTTGGGTTCAGCGAGGCCTACGCCGTCCCAATCGGTATCCAGCTCGGTGCAAAGATGTATCAGGAGGCGAACCTGATACAGCTCGCCGCAGAACTCGAATCAATTCGACCATGGGACCACCGCATGCCTCCTACATCGATAGGTAGGCCGATTGGATGACTGTACTGACGACATCCGCCAGCACTCTGCCGCAGCCGTGGTTTCTCTCGTCGAGCATCGCAGGGGTTGAACCAGCTGCACGACAAGGGTTGCCATTGGCGTTCGCACAGAAGCCGAGGCGCTCGGCAGGCCATCGCTACTGACTATGGCCACCGTGCTGCAGGGCAACGGAGGCGACGCCGTCCTGTTGTCCCCAGAAATGGCAGCAACAGTGTCCCTCCCGCACGGGATCGAGCATCAGCTTCGGCAGCTACGCACGGCTCAGGCGCACGGGAACCCAACAGCGGTTGCCCAACGACTGGTCACTCTGGCCGCCCAAACAGAGGCGGGCGAGATGATCCTGACGACACCAATCCATGACCCTGGTGCCCATGCCCAGTCCTAAGAGCTGGTGCTGTCCGCGTCCACGACGGCACTGGTGTGACATGTTGAGGAGGGTACGTGGAGCCTGAGTTCCGTTTCGTGCCCGGGCGGGCCGGGGTGCTGATGGTTCGGCTCGACGAGGTAGTCCCGAGGCCGCGGCAACCGGTGTTCGGGGTGGGCAACGGAACGTGGCTCTGCTGGAGCCTTCCATCGAGACGGAGGTCGAGAGGATCAACTTCGCACTGGGCGCAGGTTCGAAGTCCGAGACCTGACCAAGCTCGACGGGCTGGCGAAGCTCGTCGGGAAGTACCGATGAACCAGATGGGACAAACGCGTGAGTGACGTTCAGATCGGCATGGCGGCGGCATTGGAGCAGTTCTCGCCGCGTGAGTCGATTCGGCTGGCGGCGCTGGCCGAACAACACGGGTTCTCCGGTCAGATGGCCGCGGACCACTTCCAGCCCTGGGTCCCGCAGCAGGGCCAGGCGTCGTTCGTGTGGAGTGTGCTGGCCTCGCTGGCGGAGAACACGACCGGTGACCTCGGGCCGGGCGTGACCTGCCCGTCGTTCCGGCTGCACCCGGCGATGGTGGCGCAGGCCGCCGCGACGCTGGAGGCGACCTATCCAGGCCGTACCTGGCTCGGCATCGGCTCCGGTGAGGCCCTCAACGAGCACATCACCGGCGGTTACTGGCCGGAGGCCCCCGAGCGGGTCAAGCGGATGTTCGAGGCTCTGGAAGTCATCCGGAAGCTGTTCACCGGAAAGGACGTCAAGCACAGCGGCGAGTTCTTCAAGTTGCACACCAGTCGCTTGTGGACACTGCCCGACGGCCCGCCGCCGCCGGTGTACATCGCCGCGGCCGGGCCGTACACCTCCCGCAAGACCGGTGAGCTGGCCGACGGCCTGATCACGCCCGGTGCGTCGATCGAGAAGCTCGGGGGCATCCTCGACAACTTCAACCAGGGCGCGAAGAAGGCCGGCAAGGACCCCGACGCGATGCCGAAGCTGCTGCAGGTGCACCTGTCGTGGGCCGACACCGACGAACAGGCGTGGACCAACGCGATGGAGCAGTGGCCCAATGGGGGCATGAAGTTCCCGAAGGCCGACGTGCGCTCGCCGTTCGACTTCGCCCAGATGGCGAAGCTGGTGCGGCGTGAGGACTTCGAAGGCCGCATGGTCGTCTGCTCGGACCCGGACGTGCACCGCGCGTCGCTGCAGAAGTACATCGACGCCGGGTTCAACCGCATCTACATCCACAACGTGGGTCTGAACCAGGACAAGTGGCTCGAGACCTTCGGCCGCGAGGTCCTGCCGAAGCTCACCGGGGCGAGCGACCGGAGGATCGTCACCGGTACAACCGCCCCGCTGCCAACTCGACGGCAATACGCCGTTTTTCCGTGAGCTCGGACGCCGCCTGCCGGCACTGCGCGATGAGGCCCGGCGGCGCGATGCGGGGCGAGCCGGTACTGAACGGGGGCTCCGGGTCGTACTCGCAGGCGAGCTGAATCATCTCCGCGAGATCACTGCCCCACAACCGCGCGACCACTCTCAGCGCGAAGTCGATCCCGGCTGTGACACCACCGCCGGTAATTCGATTGCGGTCGATCACCACTCGTCGCTCGACAGGCCTGGCTCCGAGAGCGGGGAGCAGATGCATGACCGTCCAATGCGTGGCGGCGTCGTAACCGTCAAGCAGACCGGCGGCTCCCAGCACCAGCGCACCCGTGCACACCGAGGTGACCCACTGGGCGGTGGCAGCCCGCTCACGCAGGAATTCCAGCACCTCCTGATCGCTGAGCAGCGGGGTCACCCCGGCGCCGCCACCGACGAACACCACGTCCAGGATCGGCGCGTCGGCGATGGTCGCGGCCGGCAGCACCAGAGTGCCGGAGTCGGTGACCACCGCTCGCTCGTCACGTCCGATCATGACGACTTCGACACCCGGGACCCGCGCGAAGATGTCTGCCGGGCCTACAGAGTCGAGGAGCGTCATGTCGTCGAAGATCAAAATCCCCACCCGGAACACCGGGGTTTCACCTTCGCTCGTCGCCTCCGGTGGCGTTCCTTGTTCGCTCATCGGCCTTCCTCCAGGATGGTCGTTCATGATGCTCCCCGATCGGCAGCGGCCCGAACTGCTGATTCCTTGCGTCCGCTTTCTCTAGGCCAGAATTCAGCGCGGCGGATGTCGGGCGAAGAACGCCCACATCGTTTCGTTGGCGTCGACGGCGTTCGACTGCGGACTGAGGTTCGTGGTCAGGGCCGGTGGCAGCGGGGACCGCCCGGACCGCCCGCGAACGCGTCGTCACGTCGCCCCGGCGGCACACCCCGCGCCGCCATCGGGTTCTTGCTCGCGCTACCGACCGGCCTCGATCGGCGTTTCCCAGCGACGGACAGCGAGGTTCTCGAGTGCGTCGGCCATACCGTCCTGAATCGGCTGCAGGAATCGGGCCGCCTCCCGCGTGAGATCCGCGCCAGCCTTCTCCGGGGTACCGGAGTCAAAGGGGGGCTGCGGGTCGTACTCCATGACCAGCTGGGCCAGCTTCGCCGCCTCGTTCCCGAGAAGTTCGGCGACAACCACGAGGCCGAAGTCGAGACCAGCGGTCGCCCCGCCTCCGGTAATGCGATTGCGGTCGATCACCACACGTTCGGTGACATTTTCCGCGCCGAGCAACGGCAGGATGTGGCGGCTGCTCCAGTGGGTCGCGGCCCGATATCCCCGGAGCAGCCCCGCAGCCCCCAGAAGCAGCGAACCTCCGCACACCGAAGTCACATACCGGGCCCTGGAGCCGCGATCAGCAAGAAACGCCAGGACCTCCTCGTCACCGGCCACCGGCGCCTGATACTGCCCGCCGGGCACGAACACGATGTCAAGCTCGGCCGGGCAGTCCGCGAACGACGTCGTGGGATGCAGCACCGTCCCGGTGTCGGAGGTGATCGGCGCGGTGTTTTTCCACACCAGGTGGACGTCCATGCCCAACGCGAAGGCCGTCAAGGGGGCGACAAGGTCGATCAGCGTCAGGCCGGGATAGAGCAGCATGGCAACGGTCGGGCGGGAGCCTTGGCTGCCATAGGCGTGGTCGGTCATCGAATCCAACTTTCGCGAGCAGTAGGTTTCAGTCTGACTGCAACTCTAGTTTCAGTCAGACTGAAACCGCAAGCCCTGACATGATGTGTCCATGCAGGGACACCAGCCGGACGCCCCCGAACCGCCCGCACAGGCCGGCAGCGCACCCGCCCCCAGCCCGGCGATCATGCTCATCGCCCTCGGCAAGAGGCTGCAGGCCCGGGCCGACGACAGCCTGCGCGCAGAGGGGCTCTCGCTGCGGCATCTCTCGGCACTCGGACACCTGCAGCGGAATCCGGGCCTCTCCTACAGCGACCTGGCACGGCGGGCAGGGATAACCGCTCAAAGCATGCAGGCGACACTAAGCCAGCTCGAGACCCAGGGCGCGATCGAACGCCTGTCCGAACCGGGCCGCGGACGCCCGGCAACACTCCGAGTGACCTCTGCGGGCGAAGCGCTGATACAGGCGGGCCGGGAGGTCGTCCGAGAAGCCGACAAGCGCATCATCCACGCTGTCGGCGAGGAGTATGCCGACGATCTCACCGACATACTCCTCCGAATGACCGCCGCGACGGGAATCACCTCCAAGCCGCCGGCCCTATGAACACGTCCCGGACCGACCTCCGCGGGTGAGGACACCGCCGAGGTCGGCGTTGCCAGAGGGCCAAGTGGCGCGGGGAAGGCATCCTCAGCGCTGACACCTACGGCGCGACGCTGCGTGAACTGATCACCGCACACCGCGGGCGAACCCTCACTACTTCCTGCAAGTCGACCTGGCCGAGACGTTCGCCTGCCACACCAACCGGCTCGACACCAGCCAGTTCTCCACCGCCGACATGGAATCGTGGTACTAGACCGGATCTGCCGCGACGCCCACGTCTCTCCCAGCCACCCCGGCCAGCGCCAGGGTGAGCCAACCTCCATCGGTTAGCCAGGCGCGGCAGCGGCCTCCTTCTGCGCGGGCTGCAGGTCCCCCGCGAACGACGCCGCGAACTTCGCCCGATCCGGCAGCAGAAGGCCGTCGACGGGCGGCTCGACCGCGTCATGACGCCGCAGCCTGCCCGGGCACGATTTCGCCCGAACCAGCTAGCCCGCCCTCCAGCAGCGGCTGCCGCCCGTCTCGTGGTGCTGATCCCCGCCAAGCGAACACCGCCGACAGCAAGACGAGTTGCCCTAGACCTGGGCCGTGCCACCATCGACGAACATCTCGGTGCCAGTGACGAAGCTGGAGTCGGCGGAGGCGAGGAACAGAACGGCAGCCGCGATCTCGGCGCTGGTGCCGAGACGACCGGCCGGGACAGCCGCGATGAACTGGTCCAGCAACTCAGGAGGCATAGTGCCGAAAGCCGGCGTGTCGATCGGGCCAGGGCTGAGCAGGTTGGCCCTGATGCGGCGGCTGGCCAGCTCCGCAGTCCACGTGCGAACGAACGACCGCAGCGTGGCCTTGCTGGCTGCATAGACTGTATTGCCCGCATGGCCTTTGACCGACGCGGCTGAGCCATTGAGGACGATCGAGGCGCCGTCACTCATCAGCGGCAGCAGCTTCTGCACGGTGAACAGGGTGCCGCGGACATTGACGTCGAAGATTTCGTCGAAGGACTGTTCGGTGATGGCGCCCAGCGGTTCGCGCGGGTCGCTGATGCCGGCGCTCGCGTACAGGACGTCCACCCGACCCTTTTCCGCAGTCACGGTCTCGACCAGTCGGTCGAGGTCGGCGAGGTTGCCGACGTCGCCCTGCACGCCGGTGACGTTGCGCCCGATCGCGGCCACGGCCTCGTCGAGTTTGTCCTTACGCCGTCCGGTGATGAAGACGTAGGCGCCCTCATCCACGAACAGTTCGGCGGTCGCGAGCGCCATCCCGGAGGTGCCGCCGGTGATCACCGCTATCTTTCCCTCGAGCTTCGACAAGTCTGATGCCTTTCCTGGTTGCTGATCCGGGAACCAAGCTGGGAACTACATGTGGACGGCGGGAGCGGAGGTCCCCAGCCCTGCCGGCACACCGGGGCGCAGCAGCAGGCCGCAGATCACGGCGGCACCGATGAAGATGCCACTCGCCCAGGCGAACGCCGTCGTGTAGCTGTTGACGGCCGCCTCCGCGAGGAGCTGCGAAGTCGGAGTCTGGCCAGCCAAATACGACGCCGAAGCGCTAGCCGCAACGGTGCTCAGCAGCGCGGTACCGACGGAGCCACCGACCTGCTGGGCGGCGTTAAGCGCAGCCGAAGCGACACCGGCGTCACGCTCCTCGTTGCCCAACGTCGCCACGCTCATCGCGGGTGCCATGGCCAGGCCGATGCCCACGCCCATCACAATCAGCGGTAGCAGCACACCACCGGTGTAGGTGCTGGCTGTGTCGATAGCGCTAAGCCACAGCAGGGCGGCGCTGCCGAGTACCAGACCAACCGGTACGAGCCACCGCGGCCCGAAGCGAGGGAGCAACACGCTCGACGCGGTGGTGGCGCTGAGCATAAGCGCGATCATCATCGGCAGGAACGCGACCCCGCTCTGCAGCGGTGTGAAGTGCAGGTTCTGCTGCAGGTAGAAGGTCAGGAACAGGAAGACCGCGAACAGGCCGATGGTCAGCAGGAATATCGCCAGATATGCGCCGCCGCGGTTGCGGTCCAGCAGTACCCGAAGTGGCAGAAGCGGATGGGACGCACGCTGCTGAATCACGACGAACGCGACCAATAGGGCGATGCCCGCGATCAGGAAGCCCCAGACCGAGACCGAGGACCACGAGTAATGCTCGGCATTCGAGAAGCCGTAGACCAGCGAGAACAGGCCGACCGTCGAGGTGAGCGTGCCCGGGATGTCGAGCTTCGGGCGCGGGCCTGGTGTGTCCTGGTGCTTGAGCAGGATCGACGCGCCGACGAAGGCGATCACGGCGAAGATGATGTTGACGAACATGCACCAGCGCCAGTCGAGGTACTCGGTAAGTACGCCGCCGAGCAGCATGCCGAGGGCGGCGCCGCTACCACCGATGGCGCCGAACACGCCGAAGGCGCGGCCGCGTTCCTTGGGGTCGGTGAAGGTCGTGGTCAGCAGCGAGAGTGCGGCCGGTGCGAGCAGCGCGGCGAAGATGCCCTGTGCGGCGCGGGCGATGAGCAGCATGTCGATGCTGTTCGCGGCGCCGCCGAGGGCGGAGACGATCGCGAAGCCCGCGAGGCCCACGAGGAACACGCGCTTACGGCCGAAGAGGTCCGCGAGACGGCCGCCGAGCAGCAGCAGGCTGCCGAATGCCAGCGCGTACGCCGTGACCACCCACTGGCGCGCGTCGGCAGAGAAACCGAGATCGGCCTGCGCGGACGGCAGCGCGATGTTCACCACGGTGGCGTCGAGCGCGACCATGAGCTGCGCGAGGCCGATCATCACCAGGATCAGCCATCGCCGGGCGTGATGGGGATTTTCGAGCCGTGCGGCCACCTCTCCGGCTGGCACAGCGGTAGCGGCGGACGGATCAGACATGACGGAGGTCCTTACGAGGGGCGACTATGCGGAGGGAGATCCTCCCCTTACTCCATCAAACGTACATGAGAATTGCCAGAAACATCGACACTGATCAAATCCGACTTTCCACTGTGCATGTTGCACAATAGAGTTCAATCCGTCGGATATTCTGCACAATGACAACCGGCGCGTCGGCCGTTAACGTATTTCCATTCGACCACAGGACTCTCCAATTAAAAGCTGGGAGGCGTCACAGAAATAATGAAGTCAGTTTTCCTGCGGAACGGGTTCAGGTAGCGATGAGGAAGTCGTGAATCAAAATAGCAGCTGTCGCCGACATCGAGCGAGTATTCTTTTCCCGCGATATCCACGATGAGCTTGCCGGCGATGACCAGAACACACTCCTCGCTCGGGTGCTCCCACGGCTCGTCCGACGACGCACCGCCGGGCTGCAATGAGCCTTCCAAGACCTCCAGCTTGCCCCGCCCCGCGGAAATCCGGGTATAGACAACACCACCACCCGGCGAACTGACCTGCATACGCGCGTCACGCCGCACCACTGCGACATCTTCACTCTCGTCTTCCTCGAACAAACTGAACAAGGGGACATTGAGGGCTCGAGCGATCTTCCGGACGGTGGCCAAGCTCGGATCGGACCGATCCCGCTCCACCAAGCTGATCATCCCCGTCGAGACCTCAGCGAGACGAGCGAGTTCAGCCACGGTCATGCCACGTGCGGAGCGCAGTGCGCGGATCTTGTTCCCAACCACCCCCGCATAGTGGCACACCGGTGGAACTCAGCCCGGACCCCGCGCCAGCCCGGCGCTAACCGACCCATCGACTACAGCGGATGCAGCACCCGGCCTGCTTGCAGCCAAGCTTGCGTCGTCCCTCCACGGAAGTCAACGACATTCAAAACTGTTGACTCCAGTTGAACTCTACGGCTACGGTGCCCACGTCGGCACAGCTGCCGCAGGGCCGTTCGTGCCGCAAGATCAACCGGATGACCGGGAAACGATACTACCCGGCGTACACATCAGACTGACGACGGGATCGGGACGCAATGGCTAAAAACAACGCAACGACCGCCCTCGGCGAAGACATCCGGAGCCAGTTCCCCATTTTCGGGAACCGGGTGTACTTGAACAGTTGCTCCCAAGGTGCGCTCTCGGACTCGGTCCGGGAAGCGTACGAGAGCTACCTCGACGGCTTGGCCACGGAGGGTTCTCAATGGGACTTGTGGATGGACAACGTCGAGCGGGTTCGCGGCGCTTTCGCCCAGATTCTGCACACGGCACCGGCCAACGTCGCCGTCATCGGTTCGGCCTCGGCCGGCGTCAACGCCGTCGCATCGGCGCTCGACTACACCGAACGGTCGACCGTCGTCACCACCAGCCTGGAATTCCCGACCATCGGCCAGATCTGGCGAGCGCAGGAACGACGGGGCGCGAAAGTCGTCGAAGTGGCGGAGGAGCCCGACGGCACACTTTCACTTGAGCGACTGTCAGAAGCGATCGACGAACGCACCGCGATCGTATCCGTTACGCAGGTCTGCTACCGAAACGGAAGCAGGCTGGACATCGACGCCATCGCCAAGCTCGCACACGAGCGCGGTGCCCTGCTGCTCGTCGATGCCTATCAGGCAACCGGCGCGGTCCCGGTCGATGTCAGCACCTCGGCCGCCGACTTCGTCGTGGGTGGCTCGCTGAAATACCTACTCGGGTCGCCCGGAGTGGCGTACTTGTACGCGAACCCCGAGACAACCGGCCACCTGGTACCGACCTCGACCGGCTGGCTCGCCGACCAGAACATCGGCGCGATGCAGATCAGCCGCTACCAGCCGGCCTCCGACGCCCGGCGTTTTGAAGCCGGCACACCTGCGGTGCCGGCGCTCTTCGCTGCCATCGCCGGAATCGAACTGATGCTCGGGATCGGAATCGAACGCACAGCAGCACATGTCAACGGCCTCAACGACAAGCTGATCGACGAGGTACTGACGCTGGGCGGCAAGGTGGCGACGCCACACGATCGATCCCGTCGCGGCCCGCTCATCGCGATCGTCTCGTCTGACGCCGAGCTGCTCGTGCAACGTCTGGCCACCGAGAACATCGTGACGTCGTCCCGTGGCGGAAACCTCCGCGTCTCGGCCCATTGTTACAACACTGACGCCGACATCGACAAGTTGCTCGCCGTCCTCCAGAAGAATCGGATCCTGTTGAAGCCTCATTGACTGCCAGCGGCTTACGCCGTTTTCGAAAGTGACCACAAGCAGTACCGCAGCTCATTGGAGAACAACTACACGCACTCATAGCTTGCAAAAACCTCCTAGAAGGCGAAGCCAGAATGCACAGTGATGACTTGCCAACCCAGCCAAAGCTTGATGTCGCCCACGCGGGGTACCCCCGCGCGCTGGTGCCGCTGCTGATCGCGTTCCTTGCGGTATACGCCACGCTTGAAACGGTGATCATCCCGGCAGTTCCCCTGATGCAGGCTGCCCTGCACGCGACTCCCGCCGCGATCGCCTGGGTGTTCACCGGATACCTGCTGGCCGGAACAGTGACACTACCGCTGGTGACCCGGCTGGCAGACGTCCGTGACAAACGTCCGCTACTGCTGGCCGTCTTCGCGAGTGTTTGCGTTGGAGCCGCAGTTGCCGGCTCCGCGACCTCTGTGCTTCAGCTCGCCATCGGACAGACGTTTCAGGGCGTCGGCATCAGCCTCGTCCCACTGACCGTCGCCATCATCCGGATCACCCAGCCCGACGAGCGCAAGCTCAAACGAGCCACAGCGCTGGCTATCGGCGTCGGCTTCTTGAGCAACGCCGTCGGCTTCGTGGCGGTCGGCCCCATCACCGCGGTCGTGAGCTATCGCTGGCTCTACTGGGTTCCACTGGCCATTCTCATTCTCATCGTCATCACGGCGTTCAGGTTCATCCCACGGTTACCCGCGCCCCTGCGCGGCCGCGTCGATTGGGCAGGCGTGGTCTTGCTCGGCACCGGTCTGACCGTATTGCTCCTCGGTATCACGCTGGCACCGGACTGGGGTTGGACCTCACCCGGCTTCTTCTCGTTCGTAGCGGTGTCCCTTGTGCTGCTGGCCATCTTCGTCTGGGTGGAACGGCGAGTCTCTGTTCCACTCGTCGATCTGCATATCGGTGGCCGAACGGTCGTCGCGGTGTGCTCGATCGCCGTCGCGGTCGGATTTGTGTGGACGAGCTACCAGATCAGCATTCCGACGCTCACTCAAGCTCCCGAGTCCTCGGGCTACGGGCTCGGCGGCACCACCACCCTCACCGGTCTGATCATGTTGCCGATGGGGGTCGCGGCCGCTGCTGCGGCTCCGCTTGTCCGGCCGCTGCGCGATTGGCTCGGTTCACGCGCGCTCATGATGGTCGCGGGAGTCCTTCTGATGGCGTCGGTCCTGGTGCAGATGACCGGCATTTCCGTAGCTGCTCTCCTGGCGGCCTCCGTCATGCTGGGCGTCGGACTCGGCATCAGTCTGACCGAATCGCTCAACGTGGTCGTCGAAACCATGCCGGTGGACCGGGTAGCGAGTGCCGGCGGACTCGTCTTCCTCCTGCGCAACGTCGGCGGAACCCTCGGCGCCCAGATCGGTGGCAGCACGCTCGCCAGTTCCCTGCTGCCTGGCCTGCCGCTGCCAGACTGGTCCGGCTTCATGATTGTCTTCGCCGTTGCGGCGGTCGTCGGTGGTGTCGGCGCTGTCCTGGCGGCTGCCCTTCCGTCACGCACGGCGCAGCTCGCGGTCGTCCCGGCCCTATAACCGGCAACGGCCACAGTGCACAGACCGGCAGGGCACTCGCCATCGAATCTTCGAGCACCACTTGAGCACCGAATGGACTGGAGAGTGGACAGTTCCCCGCTCCATGATCACCGACACGAACCCCGAGTCGGCTCGCCGCCCCACCATCCGTGGCACGCGTGAGTTTCTCGCCAAGGTTCACCTGTTAGTGAAGCACTGCTCAAGGGAAGGCCCTCATGCCCATCGTCTTCGTCCACGGAGTCCCCGAAACCGCCGCAATCTGGGGTCCACTGTGTCAGGAACTGGAACGTACCGACGTCATCACGCTGTCGCCGCCCGGATTCGGATCGCCCGTACCGGAAGGGTTCGGAGCCACCGCGGACGACTACCTCGAGTGGCTCATCGCCGAACTCAGGCACATCGACGGCCCGATCGACCTGGTCGGACACGACTGGGGCGGCAGCCACGTCCAGCGCGTGGCCGCCACTCGGCCGGATCTCATCCGATCGTGGTGCAACGACGTCGCCGGCAGCAGCGACCCGACTTACGTCTGGCACGACCTCGCCCAGACCTGGCAGACACCCGGCGCCGGCGAAGCGGCAGTCGAGGAGATGTTCGGCGCGCCCTTCGACGACCAGGTCGCGGCCTTGATCGCCGTCGGCATGACTGACGAGGCCGCAGAAGCCTCCGCAAAGGCTGGAGGGCCGGAGATGGCGAGGTGCATCCTGGCGCTGTACCGCTCAGCCACAGACCTCACGGGCGTCGACTGGGGCTTCGGCCTCGACCCGGCCGCACGCAAGCCAGGGCTCGTCATCAACGCGCCCGAAGACCCTTTCGTCGGCGGACCGGAGTTCGCGCACCGCGCCGCGGTCCGTTTCGGTGCGCAGGAAGTCGTGCTCGACGGGCTTGGGCACTGGTGGATGATGCAGGACCCGAAGCGGGGTGCGGCCGCGCTGAACGGCTTCTACGCGAACCTCGGTATCAGCTGACGACCGAACAGCAGGTCGCCGGGCAGCCAGTAGATGTATCGCACAACCGCCGGGTAGCAGTTGGGTTCTCTGTCCACTGTCACCCGGCGCCTTCGCTGCCAGCATGGCAGCAGGAACTCAGCCGAGTCGACACGAAGTGGTGACAATGACGATCGATCTGGAAACTGCTATCCGGCGCCGCCGGATGCACCGGGATTTCGAGGACCGCAAAGTCAGTCCGGAAGATATCGACAAGATGCTCTGGGCGGTGGGCCGCGCGCAGCAAGGACGGCCCGGGGTGCGAAACGTCATCGTCGTCGACGATCCTGTCCTCATGAAGACCGCCCGGCAGGTTTTCCCGGGGTTCATGGACAATAACGCGCAGGCGATGTTCATTCTCTGCTCCGACCTATCGGTTCCCGCGATCTCCTCATACGCCGGGCGCGAACACCTCACCAGGATCGACGCGGGCGCGGCATGCGCCCACCTAGGTCTGATGGCTCAGGAACTCGGCATGGGCGTCTGCACCATCACGAGCTGGACCCATGGTGCGGTTCGCGAACTGTTCGGCATCCCCAACCACCTGCGACCCGATGTCACCGTGATCATGGGCTATCCCACGGCCAAGCAAAAACTCGGGGTCAAAGGTAAGCAGTATCTACCAGCCATCTATTACAACGAGTACGGCGTCTCTTACCAGCAGGAGCAGAACCGATGACGGATCCCTTCTCGTCCGCGATGTTCGTCACCGTCACTAAGATGGTCACCGCGGCACCGATGATGTTCGAAGAACCGGTAATCTTGGGTACGCTCCGCATCATGGAATCTGCTAGCGTACTTGTCAAGCATCTGGAGGCGAATGGAGTGACTGACCCGTTCCTATCAGATTTCCACACCGAGTGGGAGAACAACAAGGCGAAGATGATGAGCAACCCGGACCAGTACGCCGAGATGCTCGACGACATCGCTACGCGGTTCGTCCGCGAGGCGAAACGACGAAACCAGGACTGAAATGCCGGATGCCCGGCCGCGCGAACAGCTGCGGCCCCCAGCAACCGGTGCTATCGTCAGGCCGCGCCGGAGGTGACAGTGCTCGAGATCACGGTTGATGACGTCGACGATCTGGCTACCGGCGCTGCCGTACTCGGGTCCGGCGGCGGAGGCGATACGTACATTCCCACCCTCATGGCCGTCGAGGCGATAACGCACCACGGCCCAGTGCGCGTGGCTCACCCGGCCGAGCTCGACCCCGAGGGCCTGATCCTGCCGTTGGGCGCGATGGGTGCGCCGATCGCCTTGGTGGAGAAGTTCTTCAGCGGCCGCGAATACCAGGCAGCTCTGTCCGTGCTCGAGCAGCACCTCGGGCGAGCCGGGGTCGGCGTGATGCCCAGCGAGGTTGCCGGCAGTGCAGCGCTACTGCCGGTCACCGCAGCGGCCGCTCTCGGCTTGCCCGTGGTGGACGGGGATACCATGCGAAGGGCGTTTCCCAAGCTGGAAATGACCCAGCTCGGCCTCGCCAGAATTCCCGCGTCACCGATGGTGCTGGTGGATGTCAAGGGCAACACCGTGCTTATCACCGGTAGCGACAACGAGGACGTCGAACGCCTCTCACGCGCGGCAGCAGCCGAGATGGGCATGATCGCGATTGCCGCCGCGTATCCGATCACCGCGGGTCAGATCGACGAATTTGCCATACCCGGTTCCTTGACCTACTGCCTCGAACTGGGCAGGCGGATTCGCGGAATCGATCCCGGCCAACCGGATTCGTACGTTGAGCTTCTCGAAGACTTTGATGGGCGAGTGATTTTCACCGGCAAGGTCGGGGAAGTACACCGGCGCAACGGACGGAGAGGTCCACTGGGCACCTTCACGCTGGAGCATCTGCACGCTCCCGATCGGGTGATGCGGGTCGATTTCCAGAGTGAAAACCTTGTCGCCATCGAGGATGGGGTGCCCATCGTCACCGTTCCCGATCTGATCAGCTTGGTGGACTTGGAAACAGGGAATCCACTGAGCACCGATTTACTGGACTACGGTCATCGGGTACATGTCCTGGCCTTGCCCGCGCACGAACGCTGGCACACCTCCGACGGCATCGCCCTGGTAGGGCCGCGTGCCTTCGGTTATGACCTCGACTACGTTCCGTTCGGCACCACCTCATGAACGCCGTACGCATCGGCATCGACGTCGGCGGTACGAATACCGACGCCGTGGTGATGGATTCGAACGGTTCGGTCCTCGCGTGGCAGAAGGTGGCCACGACACCGGGCCGGCTCGACGGTATCACCGAGGCGTTGACCGCCGTCCTGACCGGGGTCGAGGGCCAGCTAGTCAACCAGGTGATGGTTGGAACCACCCATCCCGCCGACGCGCTCCGGAGCCCGCAGCATCTCGGCCGGGTCGGTGTGCTGCGCATCGGTGCACCCGCCACGTTGTCGGTTCCCCCGTTCACCAGGTGGCCGGCGGCACTGGTGGAACCAGTGGCGGGGCCAGTGGCGGTGATCGGTGGCGGGCATGAGCACGACGGGCGGGAAATCAACCCGCTCGACGTCGACGCAGTCCGTGAGTTCGCCAGGTCGTGCGAAGGCGCGGTCGACAGCATCGCGGTCATCGGCGTGACATCTCCGGTGAATACCGACCACGAACGGCGGGCCGCGGCGATCATCAGAGATCACCTCGGCGATGAAGTCGCGATCACCCAGGGCCACGAGATCAGCGGAATCGGCCTGCTGGAGCGAGAGAACTCGGCGATCCTCAACGGTTCCCTGATCACGCTGCACCGCACAATGATCGACGGCCTTTTCCGGATTCTCGCCGAACGCGGCCTTTCACCCGACCTCTATCTGACACAAAACGACGGAACACTGATGTCCGCAGGCCAGGCTGCTCGTCGACCAGTGCTGATGATCGGCTCCGGGCCGACGAATTCGATGCGCGGGGCAGCCCATCTCTCCGGGTTGAAGGACGCGATCGTGGTGGATGTCGGCGGCACATCGACCGACGTCGGTTTGCTGGTGGACGGCTTTCCCCGCATCTCCGCGCTGCCGGTGGAGATAGGCGGCGTACGGACCAATTACCGGATGCCGGACCTGATCTCCGCCGGTTTCGGCGCAGATAGCTCCCCGCAGCCCGGCCCGGCCAACGTCGCCAAGCGGCTGACCGCGCTCGCCGACCGGATCAAGGCGTCACGGGGGGAGCTGCCTCTCGTCGCGGTCGGCGGCGGGGCACATCTCGTGCCGGATCGGATCGACGGCGTCAGCGAGGTGTTGCGTCCCGAGTCTGTACAGGTCGCGAACGCTATCGGCGCCGCAACCGCGGAAGCATCCGGTGTCGTCGACCAGATCTTCGTCTACGACAACTCGACCCGGGAGTCCTGTCTGGCCTACGCCCGCGAGCGGGCCGAGGAGGAGGCGGTTCTGGCCGGCGCGGATCCCGCTCGGGTGCGGATCACGAAACTTATCGAGGTACCTCTCACCTACATGGCGGGCAGCTCGGCCCGAGTGCTGGTGCAGGCGCAGGGTCCGTTGCCCGCCAGAATGTGACTACCGTCCGACAGAGTGGGAAACTGCACACCATGTCGATCAGCTTGCGTCAACTGCTGACGCTCGGTCACCTGCCGGGCCATTCCGTGCTGGCCGGTGCCTCCGGGCTGAGCGCACCCGTACACGCGGTTGTACCCGGCACCACGGTTCGCGCTCTCAAAGAGCCCGCCGAGGGCAGGCTTGTCGTCTTCGCCGCCGGCCAGTTGCCCCTTGACGACCCGAACGCGGATTTGGCCATCCGGTTTTGCGCGAGCTCTGGGATCGTTGGGCTGATCACCACGCCCCCGAAACATCCGGTCGCGCTGTCGACCCTGCGGCTCGCCGACAAGTACGGGATCGCCTTGATCACAGCGGGATCGGTCGATCAAGCGGCCACGGTGACCGCGCTCGAGGCCGACGTCCGCGCGCCCGAGGTCACCGGCGCGCACCGGCTGACCGCCGTGGTGCGGCAATTATCGCCACATTCGAGTGACGCGCCCCAGGTCATTGCCGTGCTCCGCAGCGAGCTCCGCTTGCCGCTGGCTTTACTCGATTCCGAAGGACATCGCGTCGAAGGCGACGAGTCGGTGGACTGGGAGCAGCTGACCAGTCGGCTCAAGGATGTTCTCGACTCGTCGCATCCCACCGAGCGGGTCCACGACGCTCCGGACGGCGCCCAGTTGATCTTGCATCCGGTCGTGCTTCCCACAAGCCAGCGCGCCGGCTTGTGGTTCGCGGCGGTCGTCGAGGCGGACAACTCCGCGATGGTGGATCCGGTCCGCCACTGCCTGGCGATCGGCGCGTGGGGCTTCACCGCCCACCTGGCGACCCGCTCGTTGATGACCGAAGTGGAGGGACGGCAACGCGCGCTGCTGCTCGGCGAAATACTCGACAACGCGGAGTCCCCGTCCCGTCAAACGGTCGAGCGCGCGACAGTGCTCGGCTGGCGGCTGTCCGGTTGGCACACCGTGGTCCATCTCGCGACCGCGGGCGGCACTCTTTCGGTAGCACCGGCCGGATTTGCCGCCGATCTCGAGGCAGCGCTGGCTGCGGCCGGGATCGTGGCGCCGGTCGTGGAACGCCCTGACGGCTGGATGCTCTGGGTCACCGAGGAGATCGCGCTCGACAGCGCCGATCAGGAAAGGCTAGCCAGGATCGTCCGGCAGGCGCTGCTGAGCATCGAATCGGAACACGATGGACTTCGGATGTGTGCGGGCGTCGGCCTCCCCGCGCAGGGGTCCATCGGGCTGGGAAACTCGCTTCGCGAGGCCCGAAAGGCAAGTTTACTCGCGCGTGCCAACCAAACCATGGCGGCGGTGGAGCGAACAGACCCCATCGGTCTCAAGCGAATGCTCCTAGGTTGGTACTCCTATGGGCCCGCTCGTGACATCGCCGCGGAGGTGCTCGAACCGCTTCGCGCCGCAGACCCGACAGGTGAACTAAACCGGACCCTCGGCTGCTTCCTCGACTACGAATCGTCTATCGCGACGACGGCCGCCGTACTCGGCGTACATCGCAATACGGTGCTGCACCGGCTGACCAAGATCCGTACCTTGCTGGGTGTCGATCTGTCCGATCCCAACGATCGCCTCGCTGCGCATCTCGCCACCCGCGCCGAGCAGCTTCCCCAAGAACCAGAGCCAGACCACACCTGACCCTCCTGGTCAAGTCGGCTGGCGTGTCGCAGCCTCCGCGGTGAACCTGGCGCTGAGTTCCCCGACCCAGCGACGGAATGCGGCCGGGTCACTCATCGCGAGCGTGGACTCACGATCGAAGTCCACGCGAGCTTGCCGAAGGAAATCATCGACGAAGCCATTCTCCTCCAGCGCCAGAATTATGGTCTTGACCGCGAAAAGCATGCGAGCGGCACCCAGCACCGGCAGCTCGCTGAGCACCACGGGCGCGGCAGTCACCATCGACGCCACCGTGTCGAACATGTCCGAGTTCAACGACTTGGTCACCGCTTACGCTTCCTGTTCGAAGGGAATGCCGAATTCGTTGTAGTGCACCGCCGGCCGGTACTTCGCACCGCTGACCGGGCGCATGTTCTGCGTTGTCAACGGATACCCGACAACCACTGTGACGTCGGGCCTCAAGTGGTCTGGAATCTCGAACAAGGCACGGACCGCCGACTGCGTCCAGCCGGCGATGGTACAGACACCGAGACCCAGGTCCTGCGCGGCCAACGCGATGTGCGCGCACGCGGCACCCGCGTCCATCCAGGTAGACCGGTCGCGGCCGGCAGCGCAGTCCACGGACGGGTTGCTGATGTCCGAACAGAGGACCAGCATCATCGGTACCTTCATCCGGGTGAGGCCCGCCAGTACTGTCCGAGCAGTTTTCATCAGGCCCGGATCGTCCACCACGATCAGGTGGCGGGTGCCCGGCCTGGCCTGCTGAGCACGACCGGCCGCCCACACCAAGGCGGCCGCGTCTTCACGGGACACCGGCCGGTCCTCGAACTCACGATACATCCGGCGCTTCCGGATCGCGGTGTTCAGATCGAGCGCCATCGTGAGCTCCGTCCATCGCACCAGGCTGTCCTGCTCAGATTGACGCGTTGACACCGCGCTCGCACTGGTCAAAATGCACAGCCTGCCGGACTCCGATGGATGAATCGCCCAAGATGTGTTCCATTCCGGGCAGACTGGCGTCGCGCTCGGCTTTTCCGTTACCGTGCAAGGGCCAACAGGGGACCGGAGCCCACAGTCGAACGGAGGGGCGGACCGCCACCCGGTAGTACTCAACCGAGGAGGCAGTCGATGCCGTCGCCGAGCTCCGCTACGACCACGGGTCCCAGCACGGAGGAGCCCAAGCTCGAATACCAGGGATCCACGCCATACGAAGATTATGTTCGCGCGGCAGTCCTCACAAATCTTCAGGAAATGCGTTCCGCCGATCCTGGCGAGATGGCCTTCCTGGTCACCACCCAGGTAATGGAACTGTGGTTCACCGTAATCGTGCATGAGTGGCAGGTTGCCTCTTCCGCACTCCGCTACGACGACCTGCAGACCGCCCTCGACGCGCTCCGCCGCTCCCAATACGAACTGGACGCGCTCAACGAGTCTTGGAAGCCACTCGCGCACCTCACCCCGACCCAGTTCAATGTCTATCGTTCCTACCTCGGAGAGGGTTCCGGCTTCCAGTCGGCGATGTACCGGCGCGTGGAGTTCCTGCTTGGTGAGAAGTCCGCGTCCATGCTGGTCCCGCACCGCGGCACGCCTCAAATCCACAAAGAACTCGAGAAGGCTCTGGCCGAGCCCAGTTTGTACGACGAGGCCCTGCGCTATCTGGACCGCCAGGGATACTCCATCCCGGCGGAGATCCTCCACCGCGACCCCACCCAGCGTTATGTCCCGGCGTCGGCCGTCGAGGACGCGTGGACGAAGGTCTACACCGGGCCTCAGGACAGTGGGCCGATCAAGCTCGGCGAGGTACTGACGGAGGTGGCCGAGTTCGTGTGGCGATGGCGCAATGACCACCTGGTGGCCACCAGGCGCGCGATGGGCGCCAAACGTGGAACCGGTGGCTCGGCCGGAGTGGCATGGCTCGAGAAGAGGGCCGCGGTGAGCGTGTTCCCCGAGCTCTGGACAGCACGTAGCCACGTCTGAGTCGCAAGCCTGCGATGAAGGAGGCCTGGGGCCCGGGAGCCCCAGGCCTCCTTCATCGACTCGACGTCCCGAGCCGGGTCAATGACTACGAAACGCCTCCGCCAACCACCAGGAGCCGCCATCGGACGCGATCTTGACATCGACAACCAGGGGAACTTGTCGCGGCCCCGACAGCCAGTCGTTGATAGCGTCCATGTCCCGCACAGAGCGGACGGTGACGCCCTCCGCTCCAAACCCACGGCCGATCGCGGCCAGGTCGGACTCCGGAAACCGCACGGTCTCCAGCTGCTCATCCCGGCCGTCGGCAAAATGATGCACCTCGGCCCCGTAGGCGTGGTCGTTGTACACCACGATGAGCATCGGCAAACCGAGTCTCACCACGGTTTCCAGCTCCGCCACGCTCATGAGGAACCCGCCGTCGCCCAGCGCCGCGACGGGCAACCGGTCGGGCCGCGCGGTGGCCGCACCGATCGCCGTCGCCAAACCCAGACCGATGGACTGAAAAGCCTGCGTGAAACAGAAGCCATTCTCGTCCGGAACGGACAGATACGCACTGGGGTAGCCCATGAAATTGCCGGAGTCGACAGCGACAATCCGTTGTGCGGGAAGCAACGAGTCCAACCACACGCTGAAGGTTCGCGGATCGATCGTGGCCGCGGTCGAGATATCGTCATAGGGTAGGTCACGCCACCGGCTTTCTCGCCCGATTCTCGAGCGCACTGCTTCTGTCCGGTAGCCGTGGCTGGTGTAGTCCCTCCTTTCCAGCTCGGTCTCGACATCTCCCGCTGTGAGCGCTACGTCGCCGTGCACGCCCACGTCGACGCGACGGTGGGCGCCCAACGCTGACTGTTCGATATCGACCTGTGCGATCGAGGCAGCAGCCCCGAGCAACCCGCCACCCCGGGTAGTCCACTTGTTCAGCGCACAACCCCACCCGACAATCAGATCCGCGTCACGAATCAGCTCGGCGGTGAGTGGCGACGAGAATCCACCGGATATGCCCAGCGACCACTCATCATCGTGGAAAAGTCCATTTGCGACTGCCGAAGTCGCCAGCAACGCGCCAACGCGATCAGCAAGTCGGCGTAACTCCGCGGACGCGCTCCGAGCCCCTCGTCCCGCGATGAAGATAGGCCAGCGAGCGGCCTCGACCAAATCCGCCAGGTCAGTAATCGCCGCCTGCTCCGCTCTCACCGTCCTGGTCGAAGGCATGGCGGCCTGCGTTGCCGGCTGCGTCGCAAAGCGTTCGGGAGCGGCCTGCGCTTGTACATCGGTCGGCAGGTTGAGCACCACGGTCCGGTGTTCGAGCGCGGCCAGCCGGTAGGCACGAGTCGTGTCGTCGACAGCGGTCTCAGCGGAGTAGATCCGTTCGACGCTCGCGCCGACCGCGCGCGCCGCGCTGTCCTGATCGATCCGAAAATTCGACAGCACGTCCGCTGGTGCCGTGTCAGCAGCAAGGACCAGCATGGGTGTCCGGCTCTTCGCGGCCTCGCCGATGCCGGTCAGCGCGTTGGTGAAACCACAGCCTTGATGCGTGGTCAGCACGCTCACCCGCCCGCTCATTCTGGCGAAGGCGTCGGCCATCGTCGCGGCACCACCTTCGTGCCGAGCGGCCGTGAACGGTACCCCGTGGGCTCGCAGTGCGTTCGTCACCCAGAAGTTGCCACTGCCCACCACCCCGAACGCATGGGCAGCGCCCAGTTCGGCGACGGCCCGGCCGACCAGGTCGGCGACGTTCACGGGGCGACTCACCGCTCGACCAGCGCCAGGACCCTGGCCGGGCTGCCGGAGCCACCTACGATGGGCAACGGGGACACGATCAGCATCGCCCCGGTCGCCGGCACCTGAGCCAGGTTTTGCAACTGAGTGAGCCCCAGTTTGCCCGCACCCAGCAGGAATCGGTGGCACGGGAATGGTGGGTCCAACTCGGACGCTCGCCCTGCGTCAGTGCCCACAGTCTCGACTCCGAGGCCGGCGATCGGCGACTCCTCGGCCAGCCAGCGGGCGCATTCCGGAGAGATACCTGGGGTGTGTGACCCAGTGCTGTCGATGTTGAGGAAGCGCTGCGCGTCCTGCGAACGCTCATCCCACCCAGTGCGGTAGAGCAGCCACCCACCTTCCGGCAACGGACCGTGCTGAGCCTCCCAGCATTGGACGTCTGCCTTTTCCAGAAGAAAGTCGGCGTCTGCCGCGGCCTGCTCGGTCGCGTCGAGCACGACTGCGGGAGCGACCAGCGACCGCAACGGCAGCTCCGACACGTCGGACCGGTCTCGGCCGGATGCCCAGTGGTTCGGCGCGTCCACGTGCGTCCCGGTGTGCTCACCGGTGTGGATGTCGTTCCAGTACCAGTGGGGTCCTCGATCGTCGTAACGACTGATTTCCCGCAGGCTGAACGGGACTGTGTTCGCGAAGGGCTCCGGAAGCTGCAGTACTGGAGTGGACGGCGCGAGCGGAGCCGTGAGGTCGATGATGTCCACTCCGCCGTCGCGGAGAGCGGCGGCGAATTCGGCTAAAACCGGCATGGTCGGCCTCCTGTTGTTGTACTCAAGTGAACACGCGCCCGGAATGGTCGTCTTCGTCTCCGGTTCATGCCAGCGCACAGGCCTCGGAGATCCACCTTCAACGAAGGTAAACGACGTTCAACCCAGGTGCAAGGGTCGGTTCGGTGTCCCCACCTCGCGCACCACGCCGGAAGTCGAGCTATAGTCGGCATTGCGGCGACTTATGGCCGTCTTGCCCGCGCGCTGGCCGATAATCCAGGCGGCCGCCGACGCATATTTCCTCGACCAGCAGCGACAGGATCAGGACCATGAACAGCGCAAGCACACGGCTTACTCTCGTCCTTGATCGCGCTCAGACACGTTCTTCGCTCGATCTCCTTCCTATCGTGGATGCAGTGTCTTCCGCACTCATCGCGATCAGCCGGAACGAGGTGTCGGCTCCCCCTAGGATCGCCGCACGGTCGGCAGCGGGTCTTCTGGGCACGATGCCGGCCTGGGTGCCGGGGGTTGGGCTGGCCGCCAAGGTGGTGTCGGTGTTCTCCGCCGCGGGCACGAACGGCCACAGTGCTCACGAAGGTGTAGTCGCACTGTTCGACGAAGAAACTGGAGCGCCCCTCGCGCTGATGAACGCGAGCGAACTCACGGCGGTCCGTACGGCGGCCGTGGCGACGGTGAGCATGCGCGCCCTCGCGAACGCCCATCCCACAAAGATCGCCGTAGTCGGCAGCGGTGTCCAAGCACGTGCGCAGCTCGCATTCCTCGCGGCTGTCGCGCCCACTGTCCCGGTTGTTGTCGGCGGGCGAAATCAGCTGGTCGCCAGGCAGGTTGCTACCGGGCACCCTCGCGGTTCGAGCGGTCCGATCGAGGCCGCGGTGAAGGATGCCGATGTGATCTTCTGCTGCACCGGCTCACGGACACCGGTGATCAGGCGGTCGTGGCTCGCCGAGGGGGCACATGTCAGCTCGGTCGGTGGGTCCGCCGGGCCTGAGCTGGGTGCCGACACCATCCAGGACGGCTCGTTGTTCGTCGAATGGGAAGGTGCCGTTGCCTCTGCGCCTCCCGCCGGGGCTCACGAACTTCAAGGACTGTCCGAAAAGGATGTAGCTCTGCTCGGCTCAGTACTCGACGGCGATCATCCCGGTCGTACCCTGGCGTCGGAATTGACCGTGTTCAAGTCGACTGGGCACGCCGCCTTCGACGTTGCCGCTGCCTCGGTGGTCTACGACATCGCGCGAAGCCGAGGAATCGGCAGTGCAATTGATCTTTGAGGCCGGACACACGCTCTTATGACAGCCGCACCAGCTCTACGTCCTCACCCGACCACCGCGGTGGCAGTACAGCCAAAGCGTCAGCGAGCGCCACGCCGGCCAGAGTTCCGGGCCGATCGTGCCCGACCGGAACCGCGAGACCAGACTCGACGCGAACCGGGATGAGACGGGTACGCGTCAGATGGGGATCTACTCCCCCGCCCCACCTGGCGGTCGCCCTAGCCGTCAGTCTGCGCCCGCCCAAAGAACCCAGGATCGGGTTGAGCAAGGTCACCACCGCAGCGACCGCGGCGAACGGGTTGCCAGGGAGGCCCACGACCGGGCGTCCGCCCGGAAGGGCCGCGAGCAACTGCGGATGACCGGGCCGACAAGCGACTGTGTCCACCAGCAACTCGGCACGCAACTCGCGCAGTACCGACCTCAAGTGGTCGGCCGGCCCAACAGACGTCCCTCCGCAGATCACCACCACGTCAGCTTCCGGTTTGGTCAGAATCTCGGCAAGGACGGCCGCGCCGTCCCGCTTCACCAGCACTGTATCCACCAGACCGCCGGCCGCAGATACCAATCCGGGCACCGTCGGACCGATCGCGTCACGCACGTGACCAGGAGGGGGCAGACCGGCCGACATCACCTCGTCCCCCGTGATCACGATCGCCACTGTGGGTTTCCGGTGTACAACCAGACGGTCGTACCCGACGCTGGCTGCCAATCCGGCTACCGCTGCGGATACCACCGTACCGACGGGCAGCAGCTCCGCGCCCTGGCCGAAATCCTCGCCCATCCGTCGAACGTGCTTCCCACGTGAGACTTCCCCGTGCACCTCGGAGCCCATCCGAACACTTTGTTCCACGGGCAGTACTGCTTCGGTGCCTTGAGGCGTCGGCGCTCCGGTCGCGATGCCGGCTGCCTCGCCCGGCCGCAACGGAGTTTCCAGCGGCTCCTCCCCCGCGGCCACCGTTCCGACGACTGTCCACGGGCCTCCACCGGCCACGGCGTAGCCGTCCATCGCCGCGTTGTCGTAGCCAGGCATCGCGATCAGGGCCCTGAGCGGTTCTGCGAGCGCGAAACCGACTGCCAGCGGCAGCGGCAGTTCGATCGTCGGCAAGGGTTTCACCGCACCACGAGCAACCTCACGCGCGGCGTGCCACGAGAGCGATGTTCCGGCTTCGGCAGTCATCCTGATTCTCGATTTCACCGGGCGCTCCACACATTAATCGTTGCCACCTTCGGGGCGCACCGTGACCGCTATCCCGCTCTGCTCGATCATTCCGGTCAAGGGATCAACGCCTTCGGTCGCCGACGTCAAGCGGCCGACGTTGTAGTTTTCATAGCCACTGGGGATCATCACGACCCCGGACGGCACGGCGGCGTCGACCAGCGCGGGGATTCGAACGGATCCGTTCTTGCTGGCGACGGTGACCAGCTGCTCGTGGGAAATGTCAAGGCCCTGCGCATCTCCAGGATTCAGCCGCACGCCGGCCGTGTCCTTCCTGTTGCGGACACTCAAATCGTCCGCCAGCTGGGAGTTGATTTTACTGAGCTGACGACCCGTGATCAGAATCAACCCATCACGGTCCGGCGGGATAACCGAAGCAGCCTGAGAAACCAACTTCTCGGGTGCGAGTTGCCACCTGCCATCAGGCAGCCACTTGTCCACCCAGCCGAAGCGGCGCTCGCCGACGATGCCGTGCTTGTGCTGGCGTATCTCGTCCAGGCTCCGGCCAGTCGCAGCGAGCGTCGCCGCGATCACATCTTCATCCGTGCACTCGTCCGGCGAGAGACCCCCGGGAAGGATGTCGAAGCCGAGGCGGGTCGCGAGTTGCGCCAGGATCCACCAACTGGGCCTGCGTTCCGCCACCGGCTTCATCACCGCGGGGGTGTACTGCGAAAACGGCGTGGTGGTGAGGACATCCAGCAGCGGGATGTCGGCGCGCTCCAGCTGACCTACTGCGGGAAACACATGTGTCGCGTGCTCGGTCGTCCCCGTGGTGATCACATCGGCGACGGCTAGCGCCTCAAGGCGCCCGAAGGCGCTGATTAAGCGCTCGGTGTCCGGAAGCGCGATGACGGGATTGCCGCCGGTCACCAGGAGTACCCGAAGGTTTCCCGACTCGATTTCGTCAGACAAGACCGCACATGGGAGTTCTCCGAGACGACCTGGCAGTTCCGGCCGGCTTGCAGCGCCGGGGGCCGAGTGTTCGCGGGGGCCCCAGCCGAATTTGTCGATCTGCATCGCGTAACCAGGATTGAAGTAAATACCACCCTGACGATCCAAAGATCCAGTTACCGCCCCGAGCGCCCACGCAAACCAGACGGTGACATTGGCAGACCGGTTGAACGTCACACCGGTTCCCGTGTGTATCGCGATTCGCCCGGCGCGACGCACGGAGGCCAGCAGGTCGTCCAGCACGGCAACGGAAACTCCCGTCACCTCAGCGACATGGTCACTGGTGAACTGCGCGACGACGTCGGCCAGTTGATCGATACCCGAGGTGAAGTTCTCGATGAATTCCCAGTCGGCGCCGTCACGAAGCAACTCGCGGATCAGGAAGCCCAACACCGCGTAGTCGCTGCCCGGCCGGGGCGCGACGTGATGCGTCGCCAGGCTAGCGGTCTCCGTACGCCGCGGGTCGACTACCCACAGTTCGCCCCGTTGCGCCCATCCCTTCAAGACCGACCGAGGTGACGGCATGAAAAATGCGTGCCCGTGGGACACGACGGGATTCCAGCCGATAAGAATCGTCATGGCGGCGTTGAGATCCGGCTGCGGCCCGATGTAGGGATTACCGGCGAGGAGTTCGGCCACCAGCGGCATCGCAGGCAGGTCGACAGTTGTTGTCGCATAGACGCTGCGTGAGCCGAGTTTCTGCATGAACGTACGCCCGATGTTGGTGGAATCCACGAGGGCCGGCGTACCGAGGTAGATGCCGATCGCGTCAGGCCCTTCCCTCGAGACGACCCTGTCCATCGTGCGGGCCAGGTCGTCCAGGCTTTCCTGCCAAGTGACCTGCTCATGCTTGCCCTCAATCCGGAGCTGCGGATGGTTGAGCCGCAGCGGATGATGATGGAAGGCCCCCAGTGACCGCCCCTTCGGGCATGTATAGCCGTGCGTGAGCACGTGGTCACCGTCCCCGCGGACGCCGACCACGGTGTCCTGGTCGACTTCGACGCGGATCCCGCACATCACCCCGCAGAATCGGCAGAAGCTTACCTTCTCCTCCATCGGGCCGCCTCCTCGTCCACCTCGGTATTCGGCTGTGCGAAACGGGAACAGTCAACCACGCGGGCAGACGCGACCACAGGATCCCGACTGCACAACACAGTCTCGTCTGCTGTGCGCGTCGCACAGGGCTGGTACACACGATGTCGGTTCTGCATAGTGGCCGCCTCACCACTGGGTGTTCTGACCAGTGACGGCCGGCCGCCGGTCGCTGTGTGATGGGCGGAACCTGCCGGGCGGGAGTGCACCCGTCCCGCCGCGGAACGTCACGGTGCGCCTGGCACTGACCGATTTCTCGACAACGGAGGAGACGCTCCATGAAACTGGGCATCGACGTCGGGGGCACGAATACCGACGCAGTTCTTCTCGACGGCCGGACGGTGATCTCTTCGGCGAAGTCTCCGACAACTGCCGACGTGATCGGCGGCATCCTTGCCAGTGTTCAACTCGCGACGGAAGGCCAAGACCTGAGCAAGGTCGACGCTGTCCTGATCGGCACCACCCACTTCATCAACGCCATTACCCAGGTGCGCGAACTGACTCCGGTCGCCGTCATCCGCCTCACTACGCCGCCGCAGACCTTGATTCCGATGGTCGACTGGCCGGGGCAGACGAGGGAAGCGCTCGGTAACCACACGTTCGTCTGCCATGGTGGCTCCCAGTTCGACGGTTCGCCACTGAACCCACTGGATGAGAGCGGCCTCAAGGAGATCGCCGCCCGTATCGGCGAACTGGGCGTCGAACACATCGCCCTAAGTTCGGTCTTCTCCCCTGTCACGCCGGAGTCCGAGGAACAGGCCGCGGCGGTGATCCGGGAGGTGCTGCCCCACGCGGACATCTCCAGTTCGGCGGACATCGGCCGGATCGGCCTCCTCGAGCGTGAGAACGCCACGATCCTCAACGCGTGCCTGCGGCCCCTGGCCAAGGACGTCATCGACGGCTTCGAACGGGTGCTGAGTTCGCTGGGGATCTCCGCGCCCATTTTCCTGTCGCAGAACGACGGGACCATGATGGGGCTCGCATTCGCCCGCCAGTTCCCGATTTTCACCATTGCCTCCGGGCCCACCAACTCCATGCGCGGTGCCGCGTTCCTGTCCGGTATCGAGGACGGCCTCGTGATCGACGTGGGTGGCACCACCTCCGACATCGGGATGCTGCACAACGGCTTTCCCCGTGAATCCACGATCGCGCTGAGTCTCGGCGGAGTCCGGAGCAACTTCCGGATGCCCGATGTCCTGTCGCTGGCGATCGGCGGCGGAACCCTCGTCGAGGACGACGGCCGGCGTGTCGGCCCGACGAGTGTCGGCTACCGGCTCGGCAGCGAGGCCCTCGTCTTCGGTGGCCGCACCTTGACCTTGACAGACATAGCGGTGGCCGCGGGCGTAGCTGACATCGGAGACGCTTCGGCCGTGGCACACCTGCCGAAATCGACAGTCCAGAGCGCGTTGAACAACGTCCGCGAGCGCCTTGGCGCCGCGGTGGACCGCGCCAAGCTGTCCGCTTCGGACAGTCCGGTCATCGTCGTGGGAGGCGGCTCCGCGCTCCTGGACGAACTACCCGGCGTCTCCCGACTCATCCGGCCGGACCGAGCGGAGGTCGCCAACGCCGTGGGTGCGGCTTTCGCCCAGGTCGGCGGCGAGGTCGACCGGATTTTCACCCTGAACGGCCGGACCCGCGAACAGGTACTCGAAGAAGCGTACGGGCAAGCATTCCGGCGCGCGGTGGAAGCAGGAGCGGACCGGGACACCATCCGTGCTGTCGATACCGAGGACGTGCCGCTCAGCCATTTGCCTGATGGCCAGGCACTTCGTGTTCGCGTCAAAGTCGTCGGCGAAATGGCTCAGCGTTCACTCCAACAGGAAGGGGCGCTCCGATGAGGTACATCGACGAAGCAGCGCTGTCCGACATCACCGTGGGTTCGACGATCCTGGGCTCGGGTGGCGGCGGTGATCCCTACGTGGGCAAGTTGCTGGCGCGCGAGGTGATTCGCAAGCATGGCCCGGTGACTCTGGTGGATCTCGACGAGGTGCCGGACGACGCGGTGGTGGCGTTCGTGGCAGGCATCGGCGCACCGGGCGTACTTGTCGAGAAGCTCCCCCGTGAGCAAGACTCCGTACTGGCCCTTCGGGAATTGGAACGCCACCTCGGGGTGACCATCACGCACGCCGCGCCTGCCGAAGCGGGCGGCTTGAACGCCGTGGTTCCGTTCGCTGTCGCTTCGGCGAAGGTGCCGGTGGTGGACGCCGACGGAATGGGCCGAGCTTTTCCCGCCACGGAAATGGTGACCCCGACACTGCACGGCGCACTGGCCACCCCGATGGCACTGGTGGACGAGCACGGCAACGTCGTCATCCTCAAAACCCCCACCAACGAATGGGCCGAGCGGATCGCCCGCGCGGTCACCGTCGCGTCCGGTTGCCACATGGTCTGCGCCGCGTACGTGATGACCGGGGTCCAGGCCAAAGCCTGGCTGGTTCGTGGCGCCCTCAGCCTCGCGGAGAAGCTGGGCAAGGAACTGCGTACGGCACGCGCTGAACACAGGTCGCCGGTCGACGCCATTGTCGAGGCACAGAACGGGGTTCTGCTCTTTGAGGGAAAGGTCACCGCGGTCGAGCGCCGGACTGACGGCGGCTGGACCGTCGGCGAAGCGCAGCTCGAGGGCAGCGGAAGCTTCACGGACCGGGAGATGCTCCTTCACTTCCAGAACGAGAACCTGGCCGCGATCCGGGACGGCGAAGTGGTGGCCACGACACCCGACCTGATCATGGCTCTGAGCGCGGAATCCGGTGAACCGATTCCCGCCGAGGAGATGCGTTACGGGTATCGCGTGGCGATCATCGGTATGCCCTGCGACGAACAGTGGCGGACCGAAGCAGGCCTCAAGCTGAGCGGCCCGCGCCGTTTCGGCTACGACATGGACTTCAAACCAGTAGAAGGCGAAAAGGCAGCAGCATGCGCACAGTAATTCAGGGTGGCGCCGTATTCGACGGAACCGGATCCGCTCCCGCCCGCGCGGACGTCGTCATCGAGGCCGGCCAGATCGTCGACGTCGGCATCGGGCTCGACGGCGATGTGGCCATCGACGCCACGGGCCTCACCGTGCTCCCCGGTCTCATCGACTGCCACGTGCACGTCATCGGCTCCGGGGTCGACGTGGTCAAGATGGCCAATGAGCCCTTCTCGTACCAGTTCTACGCCGCGGAACGCAATCTCAAGCGCACGCTCGACACCGGAGTCACTACCGTCCGCGACGCGTCGGGCGCGGACCTCGGGATGAAGGTCGCCGTCGACGACGGCACGATCGACGGCGCCGCGCTCTTCATCTCGGTGAGCCTGCTGAGCCAGACCGGTGGTCACGGCGACGGCTGGAACGTGCACGGGGACATCCACCGGTTGACCGTTCCCCACCCCGGGCGCCCCGACGGCGTGGTCGACGGCCCCGATCAGCTGCGCCAACGGGTCCGGGAGCTGGTCAGGGCGGGCGCCGACGTGATCAAGATCTGCACCTCCGGTGGTGTCCTCTCCCCTCGCGACGATCCCCGTCACGCGCAGTTCAGCCGAGAAGAGCTGGACGTCTGTGTTGCGGAAGCAGCGGCGGCCGGTTTGAGCGTCATGGCGCACGCCCAAGGCAAGCCCGGCATCAAAAACGCGCTGCTGGCCGGTGTCCGGTCGATCGAGCACGGCATCTACCTCGACGACGAGTGCATCGACCTGATGCTCGCACGCGGCGCCTGGCTGGTACCCACCCTCCTGGCGCCCAAGGCGCTGCTCGAATCGGTCGACAACGGCGCACAGATCCCGCCCAATGTCGTGGCGAAGGCCCGTCAGGTAGTGGAGATCCACAAGGCCGCGGTCGCCCGTGCGGCCGCGGCGGGGGTGAAGATCGCGATGGGTACCGACAGCGGCGTGTTCGAACACGGCCGGAACACCGACGAGCTCGCGCTCATGGCGGAGACGGGCGTGAAAGCGGAGCAGGTTTTGGTCTCGGCGACCTCCTCCGCGGCCGAACTCCTCGGCGCGAAGGACCGGCTTGGCCGGGTCGCGCCGGGCTTTCAGGCGGATCTGACCCTGGTGTCCGGCGACCCGCTGGACTTCACCGGGTATCGCGATCGCGTGTACTACGTCGTACGCAACGGCCGTCTCGCGCGGGACTTCTCCGCATCACAGGTCTGAACGAATCGCGCGCTCCCAGGACGAGAGGGTGACTGGTGTGGTCGAACCAAAGAAGCTGGACGTCAGCGACGGCATGCGACGCCGTCGGATGCACCGCGTGTTCGAGGAGCGCCCGGTGCCAGCCGACGTGCTGGACAAGATGGCCTGGGCCGCGGCACGGGCCCAGCAAGCAAGGCCCGGAGTCCGCACCATCGTCGTCGTGGACGATCCGGTCCTGATGGGAACCGCACGTCACGTGCTTCCCGGCTTCATGAACAACGCCCCTGCGATGTTGGTCCTCTGCTCGGACTTGTTACAAGCAAGGGAGACCGGGGGTTCGCGGAGTGAACACACAACGCGGCTCGACGCGGGCGCCGCATGTTCCTACCTGTCGCTGATGGCCCAGACGCTCGGCCTCGGCATCTGCACCATCACCAGTTGGACCGATGCGGCGATTCGGTCACTGCTCGGCCTTCCGGCGCATATCCGCCCGGACGTCACCGTGGCGATCGGATACGTCCCGGCATCACCGCCGAAGCCGCTGAAGGGGTTCAAGAACTCCTTCTACTACAACGGTTTCGGTGAGGCATTCACGAAGGGAAGCAGCAATGCCTGAAGATCACGATCAGGAGCTGTTCCACGCCATCACCCATTTCGTGTGCAGCGCACCGGTGAGTTTGGAGGAGTCCAGGGTCCTCGGCGCGATGCGCCTGGTGGACGGCGCGCATCGGCTTATGCTGCTGGCCGACGGACACGACGTCTTCCGCGACGATCCCTTCTTGGTCGAGGCCCGGGCAGACTACGAAGCTCACGTAGATCTCGGCATGAGCGATCCAGCCGCCTTCAAGAACTGGCTCGACAGCTTCGTCGCGCGGTTCGTCGCCGAGGAACTGCGGCGGGCCCGAGCCGCAGGGACGACCAGCGGCTAGCCGGTCAGCGAGAAACGGCCGGTCCGAAGGTACTCAGCTTGTCCACGTACCGTCGGGCCGGCTTTTCCCAGCGCTTTTTAGAAGCGAAGAAGAGCTCAGCAGCCCTGATTCCCGGCCAGGCAGGCGGGAGAAGTTCCTCCGGCAGGCCAGGATCGAGGTAGGGTAGACGTCGCCAGTCGGTGAGCAACCGGACGTAGGCGATGAACGCCGCGCGGTCGTCCTGGACCTGGCCGTCACACCGCTGTTCGGCGGCCGGCGTGTGCTCGACGAGGAAACTCGAATAGAGCGTCTCAAGCCCGTCCAGGTCCCACCAGCTCCGAATTTTGGCGGGCAGGTCACCGGCGGCAAGATGGTCACCTCGGAACAGGTCCGCGTAGCCGCTCAGGCTGAGATCGTGCAGCGCCTTCGCCGTGGCTGCGTGCAGGTGCATGGGTGCGATCCAGACTCCGGGGGCCGCGGTGCCGAAACCCAGCCTGGTCAGCAGCGACCGCAGAAGATGCCGTTTGCTGCGCTCTTCCTCCGGCACTGAGAACACGGCCAGCAGCCAGCCGTCGGTCAACCGGGCCCGCTGCTGGCGGAAGATCCGATGATCGCCCTCGTGCAACATCGCCATGCCGTCGTCGGACAGTGAGTACCCGGCAGCTCCGCGTCGTTCGGCTTTCAAGACTCCGCGTCGCTTGAGGCGTGATATCGACGAGCGGGCGGAAGGCTCGTCCACCCCGAGATCGCCGAGCAAACTGACGATGGAGGCGACCGACAGCCAGCCACCTTCGTCTCGCGCGTAGAGCCCGTACAGGGTCACGATGAGCTGCCGGGGCTGGGCGGCCCTGGCCAGGATGTCGACGTCGACAACTTCACTTTGCGCGATCGCCACGGCGCGACTTTAGCAAGGCCGGATCGCGCGTTGCCCACTCCGCGCTCAGAGCCGAAGATCAGGCTGTGTCCTGCCGGGCAGCTTGACGAAGCCGGTAACGCTGGATCTTGCCGCTGGCGGTCTTGGGAAGCTCGGTGACGAAGTCGATGATCCTGGGGTATTTGTACGGCGCGATCGACTGCTTCACGTGATCCTGCAGCTCGACGGCCTTGTCGGGGTCCCCGTTCACGCCGTCACGTAAGACGATGAACGCGCGCACGACAGCGCCTCGGGCCGCATCCGGTGCCCCGACCACCGCGGTCTCGGCGACGTCGGAGTGCCGGAGCAGTGCCGCCTCGACCTCTGGGCCCGCGATGTTGTAGCCGGAGGAGATGATCATGTCGTCGTTGCGAGCCTGGTACCAGTAGTAGCCGTCGCTGTCTCGCAGGTAGGTGTCACCGGTGATGTTCCAGCCGCTTTGCACGTAGGTCGCCTGCCGGGGGTCGGCGAGGTAGCGGCAGCCGGTCGGTCCCTTGACCGCCAGCCGTCCCGGCGTGTCGTCGGCTACCTGGTTGCCGTCGTTGTCGAGGAGAGTGACCTGAAAGCCAGGGACGGCCTTGCCCGTCGCTCCCGGCCGGATGTCCTCGTCTGCGGCGGACAGGAAGATGTGCAGCAGCTCCGTGCCACCGATGCCGTTGATGATCTTGAGGCCGGTGTCCTGATGGAACTGCTCCCACGTCGAGGCCGGCAGGTGCTCTCCCGCCGAAATGCAGCGCCGCAGGGCCCGCAGCGCCGGTGCTTTCCCTGCCGCGAGCATCGCCTTGTACGCGGTGGGCGCGGTGAACAGGACTGTCACTCGGTGACGTTCGACGGCATCAGCGAGTTCTTCCGGCGTCGCGCGCTCGATCAGCAGTGTGGAAGCACCTACACGCAACGGGAAAACGACCAAGCCGCCCAGGCCGAAGGTGAACCCCAGCGGCGGCGTGCCGGTGAACACGTCGTCCGCGGTGGGTTTCAGCAGATGCCGGGCGAAGGTGTCGGCCGTGGCCAGCACGTCGCGGTGAAAGTGCATGGTGGCCTTGGATTTGCCGGTGGTGCCCGAGGTCGGGGCGAGCATGACCACGTCGTCGGCGGCCGTGTCGACGGCGGTGAAGTGGTGGTCCTTGCCCGTGACCAGCTGGGTGAGGTCGGCCGGATCGTCCGTGCCGTAGCCGATCCGGGGCGGCCCGCCGACGAGTTTCGCGAGGTCGGTGTCGAAGCGATGGTCGGTGATGAGCAGGCTGGGCCGGGTCAGGTCGATCAGCTCGCGGACCTCCCGCTCTCGCAGCAAGGGCATGGTGGTCACCGCGACGGCACCGGCCTTGACCACGCCGAACCACGCCGCCGTCAGCCAGGGGTTGTTGGGTCCGCGCAGCAGCACCCGGTTGCCGGGCACGATTCCGAGGTCCTCGGTGAGCACGCGGGCGATCTGGTTGCTGCGCTGCGACAGGTCTCCGTATGTCCAGGTGTCGGTGTCGGTCAGCAGGCAGGGTGCTTCGGCGCCGTACTCGCGGATGGTGGTCTCCAGTAGCTCCACCGCGCAGTTGAGCCGCTCGGGATACTGCAGTTCGGGCAGCTCGAAAAGGAACTCGGGCCACTGGTCCTGGGGAGGCAGGTTGTCTCGGCAGAACGTATCGATATGCGCGGACGGTGACAACGGCATCAGCACAGCTCCTCGTTCGGGACGAACATCAGGCGTCGGCGTACCGGCCGGACAGCAGGCTGCCTGCTCCTGGTGCGACAGCGGGCAGTCCGAGTGCTCGCATCATCTGATGCGCGGTCGCGATCGAGGCGGACAGGACGGGTTTGCCGAACGTCTGTTCCGCGATTTCGATCGACTCGAGTGACGGCATCTGCACACAAGCCGACAGCACGATGACGTCGGCGTCGCTGTTGTCGAGTGCGCCCGCGATCGGGATGAGCTTCCGGGGGTCGTGCGCGGCGACCTGCAGGTTGTCCGGGATCTCCAGCGCGGTGTAGTCGCTGACTTCGACCCCTTCATGGCGGATGTAGTCCACGACGGTGTCGGTGAGCGGCCGCAGATAGGGACACACCAGGGTGATCTTCCGCGCGCCCAGCACGTTCAACGCGTTCACCAACGCGCCTGCGCTGGTGACGACCGGCGCCGGGGCGCCGTTGTCCACGGTCACCGCGGACAGCTTCTTCTCCGAGGCGTGGTGGTACCCGTGGCCCAGGCTCATGATGGCCACCAGGCAGGCATAACCGAGAACGTCGACGTGCGCGTCGGACAGCTCGGCCGCGCACCGCTCGGCGTCGGCGTCCATCGCGGCGAGTTCCTCTTTGCGGACCTGCTTCATCCGCATACGACTGGAATGAAAGGTGAACCGCTCCGGGGCGATCGTTTCCCTGGCCCGGAAGATGGCCGGTATCTCCGTCTCCATCGTGACATTCGAACTCGGCACGATCTGCCCGATCCGGAACGGCCCGCTCATCGCGCGTCCACCACCGGATTGCGCAAGGTGCCGATGGACTCCACCGTCAGCTCCACGACGTCGCCAGGCCGGAGGAATTGCTGGGGAGTGAAGCCGGCGCCCACTCCGGCCGGGGAGCCGGTCGCGATGACGTCGCCCGGCTCCAAAGTCATGCCCGAGGTGATGTCCGCAATGAGCTCCCGAATGGAGAAAAGCATGTACCTTGTATTGGACTTCTGTTTCACCTCACCGTTGACTCGCAGCGACAGATCGAGAGCTTGTGGGTCGGGCACGGCGTCGGCGGTGCGGATCGCGGGCCCGAACGGCGCGTAGGAATCCTGCCCCTTGGAAAAAAACCACTGCCCGGACCGTCGCTGGTCACGCGCACTGATGTCGTTGACGATGCTGTACCCGAAGACGTAGTCGAGCGCCGCGCTTTCGGTCACCCGCTTGGCCGTACGGCCGATGACCACCGCGAGCTCGACCTCCCAGTCGAGCTGTTCGGTCAGGTCGCCGTTGTGCAGGATGGGTTCGCCGGGCCCGATCACCGCGGTCGCGGGTTTGCTGAACAGCACGGGCCGGGCGGGTAGTTCTTGGGCGGTGTCGAGGGTGCGTGCCGACTCGGCGACGTGCTCGGTGTAATTCAGCCCGACGCCGACGATCTTTCCCGGGCGCAAGGGTGCGTGGAGTTGCACCTCGCTGAGCGGATAAGTCGTGCTCGCGGCGGCTGCGTCCCGCACGAGTTCGGCGATGGTACCGACGGTGCCCGCCCCCGCGCGTACGACGTCGAGCAGGGTGGCGGGCACCGTGACGCGCTGCTTTTCAGCGAGCGCGGTGACGTCGATGACCCCGGTGTCGGTCTGCACTCCGAGCCGGTTTCGGCCGGCGGTACCGGAAAAGGTGACCAGCAGCATCAGAGGGCTCCGTCTGTTCCGGTGAGGGGCTGGTGGCCGTTGTTGTCGGTGTAGGCCTCTTCACGGAAGAAACCCAGTGACCGCATGACGGGGAAGTCGTTGAACGAGAACAGGCAGGCGTCGTCCGAGGGGCTGAGGTTCTTGTGTTCGTGCCATGCCCAGGACGGCACGCAGAAAATGTCGCCTTCCGTCCAGTCGAAGCGCTGCCCGGCGACGATGGAATAGCCGCTGCCTTTGGCCGCGGTGTAGATCTTCGAGCCGACCTGGCGGTGCGCCTGGGTGGCCTCGCCTGCCCGCAGCAATTGCATGTGGGCGCTCATCGTCGGCATCACCGAACCCCCGGTCAGCGGGTTGCTGTACTCCATGATGATCCCGTCGAACGGGGAGCCGTCCGAGGATTTGGCCGCGTTCAGCAGTGCCTCGTAGGTCGATTCCCACGGATACGCGAACAGCGGTGAGTAACGGTTGCTCCAGGTGTCGCCGAACGGGCGTAACTGTCCTGCTCCGTAGGTCAGGAGTGAGGAATTGGTGACGCCTTCCCGTTTCTGGTACACGTCCGGATGCACCTCGTAGAACGGGGCGTCGAGGGCGTTGACCAGGGGGATGTCCAAGCCGTCCTGCCAGATGACCGGGCCGTCGTCGCCTTCGTTGCCGTGCTCGTGCCAGGTCCAGTTCGGGGTGATGGCGAAGTCGCGGGGCCCCACCTTTAGCTTCTGGCCATCCACGACGGTCCACGCGCCGGTTCCCTCGAGCACGAACCGTAACGCGGCCGCTTGGTGGCGGTGTGCCGTCATCGACTCGCCGGGACCCATGATCTGCAGGCCGGTGTACAGCAATCCCACGGTGGCAGCGATGTCTCGGCGCTGCGGGTTGTACAGGGCGACAACGCGGCGGCCGGCGTCGTCGCCGCTGACGAGTTTCAGTGCTTCGAGGACCAGCGGGCGCAGCTCCTGGTAACTCCACTTCATCGGCCTCGATTGAGGCTGCGGATACCAGGGCTCGATCTTGTTGGCGATCGTCCAGAGCGCGCCGGCTTCGAGCTTCTCCAGCCGGTCGTAGTACGTCCGCAGGTCCGCGCTGTCTTTGACCCTGGCCCGTCCGAGCATGTCATCACTGTTCGTCACGGCGTCCTCCGCACACTTCGATATGACGCGATGTTGACGGGAGTCATCCTCGCTCTATATGTTTTGCATTGTCAAGCGGCCCGGAAGGACAGTGATGACACACCCCGAACCTTTGCCCCGCAACAGCATCGTGGCCGCCCCAGTGCTGTCCCATCAGGACAGAGCCGACGACTCCCCGCTCGAGGTCACCGTGGAAAAGCGCGTCGAGTGGTCCGACACCGACGCCTCAGGCCACCACCACAACACAGCGATCATCCGCTGGACGGAGGCCGCCGAAGCCGAACTCCTGCGCCGACACAACCTGGAACGGCTCTGGGGACAGTCCCCCCGCGTACGACACGAAATCAACTACCTCGGCCGGCTATGGTTCGGTCAATCCATCACGATCCGGCTGCGCGTCGCGGCGCTGGGCCGCACCTCGCTCACCTACGAGTTCGAACTCACCGGCCCCACCGGAATCGCGGCCACCGGCCTGGTCGTCGTCGCGCACGCGGCACCCGGCGCCCCCTCCTCGACACCGTGGCCGGAAGACGTCCGCACCGCGTTCGCCAAGGTGTCCAGCACCTCAACCCCGGATACAGCTACGGAGACGTCGTGACACGAATCGCCATCATCGGCGGCGGGCCCGGCGGCCTGTATTTCGCCGCGCTCGCCAAACAGCTCGACCCCACCCGCGAAGTCACCGTCTGGGAACGCAACGCCGCCGCTGACATCTTCGGCTTCGGCGTGGTCTTCTCCGACGAGACACTGGACGGCA
>DASXHV010000084.1:0-7637 GCA_036488285.1 Jatrophihabitans sp.
TCGTACCAGCGGTGCAGCAGTTCGGCGGTGGAATCGTCGGTCACCCGGTTACGTACGTAGTAGGGATCCACCAGAATTCGATCCGCTTCGCCGCACAGCAGGTGGGTGGCACCGTGTGAGAACAGCGTCGCCATCGTGAGCCCGGTGGCCACGTCGGCCGCGTCGACCGGCGCGGAATCATAGATGTGTTGGTACGCGGCGATCACGACCGGCTTGCCGGCCGCCTCGTGTCGCGCCCTGGTCACCACCTGCGCCAGGTGTTCGTATCCGACGTGGGGTGGCCACACCTCGATATACAGGGCATCCTGCGGCGCAGACCCGGTTGCCCAGGTCGGAAAATCGTTGACGTTGTTGAACACCAGGCGCGATTGCGGCAACGACTCGCGGACGCCTTCGATCATCGTCACGAAACTGGCTGCCACGTCCACTGCCTTGCCGTCTGCACGACGGGCGCGCTTCGGATAGCCGTATTGGTCAAGGTGAAAGCCGTCGAAACCCAACACCGTCGTCGCTGCCTGCAGATCAGCAGCGAAGTGGGCCAGCCAGTCCGGCGCGGCGGGATCGAGCAAGAACAGGAAATCACCGAGTCCGTAGGGCAATCCGGTGGCAGTCAGCAGCGCATCGTGATCCCACTTGGGCCACTCGTCGGGCCTGACTGCGTACACCGCGGCATAGCCCAATGCGTCCGAGCCAACCTGGTGGCAGGCCGCGACCAGGTTTCGCACCGTGCTCAGCGACACCGGCTGCCCGAGCGCATCGGCGTACTGCTCACCGCCGCCCAGCAGGTCGGCGTGGCGGTAGGCCCAGTCATAAAACTGCACGCCTGTCAGGTGCAGCCGACGAAGATTGTCCTGCACTGCATGCAGGTCCCGGTCGGGACGGTAATCCACCACAAAGCCGTAGCGCAGCACCGCGCGCGCCTGGGCGACCACCTCGACGGCGGTGCGCGCCGCACCCAGTTCGATGCCGTAGCCGCCAGCGGGCAGCGGGCCGAGATCGACCAAGCCGTCTTCGCTGGCCCCATGCTCGGCAACCAAATCACCCAGGTGCCAGACGGATAAGGTGCCGGCGGAACTCAGCCCACGGACCTCGATCACCACCGGCTCGTCGGGCCGATAGCTGGTGCGGGTCGGTAGCAACTGGGCCGGCAGCATCTGGGCCGGCAGCGTCTGGGCGGCCGGTTCTGTCATCCCTTCACCGCGCCTGCTGTCAGGCCCTGCACGAAGTACCGCTGGAAGAGCAGGAAGACCACGATCACCGGTACCACCGCGATGATCGATGCGGCGAACACGAGACCCCACAGGGTGGAGTTCTGCCCCTGGAACAAAGCGATCGCCAGCGGCAGGGTGCGCTTGGACGGGGTGTTGATGATGGTCAAAGCCCACGCGAACTCGTCCCAGCTGCCCAGAAAGGTGAAGATGGTGGCCGTCGCCAGCGCCGGTTTGGCCAGCGGCAGAATCAGTCGCCAGTAGCGGGTGATCGAACCCGCGCCGTCGACCTGCATCGCCTGTTCCAGTTCCACCGGGATCGCCTGGAAGAAGCCGCGCAGCAGAAACGTGTTCAGCGACAGCGATGCGCCGACGTAGAACACCACCAGGCCCGCCATCGAGTCGATTAGACCCAGGTACTTGGCCAGGATGAACTGCGGGATGATCAGCATCATCGCCGGCACCATCAACCCGAGCAGCAGCAGCTTGAACAGAATCTCCCGTCCCGGAAACCGGAATCGGGCGAACGCATAAGCCATCATCGAGCTCAGCAGCAGCGACAGCACAGTCGTGGCAAGGGCCACCAGCACCGAGTTGAGGAAGTAGCGGGCGAAGCTGTCGGTGGTCCAGGCATCGCGATAGTTGCCGATCGTCGCGGGATGCGGAATGAACTGCGGCGGGATCGTCAGCACGTAGGTCTGGCTCTTGAACGACGTCGAGAGCATGTAGATGAACGGCAGCACCATGATGACCGCGCCCACCGTGAGCACGATGTAGCGCGAGCTGTTGCGCCAGAGCCGACGATTTCGCCGTGATGGACGCAGCAGCGCCGGGATCGCGGTCATGCCAACTCCTCCGAATCGGTCCGGAACACCCGCAGTTGGATCACCGAAAGAATGAACACGCCGAGCGTGAGCAGCACCGCGATCGAGGCGCCGTAGCCGAAGTTCAGGTTGGTGAATGCCTGCTGGTACATGTAGGTCAGCAGCACCTGGGTGGAATCGGCTGGCCCGCCATTGGTCATCAGGACCACCGAGATGAACACGTTGAACCCGCCGATCACCAGCATCACGGTCACGAACACCGCTGCCGGCCAGATCGCCGGCAGGGTGACAGCACGGAATCGCTGCCAGCGCCCTGCACCGTCCACCTCGGCCGATTCGAGCAACTCTTTCGAGACGCCCTGCAACGCGGCGAGGAAGATCATCATCGACCAGCCGATGCCCTTCCAGACCCCGAGTGCCGAGATGGCCGTCATCGCGGTCCAGCGACTGGACAGCCATGAGATGTTGTGGCCGGTCAGATGGGTGACGTCGTGCAGCATCCAGTTCACCAGGCCGCTGTCGGCGAACAGGTATTGGAACAAGAGCGAAACGACGACCCAGCTGGTCACGACCGGTAGGTAGAACAGCACCCGGTACAGCGCGCGGGCCGGTGCCTTGTTGTTCAGCAGCGTTGCCACCAGCAGGCCCAGCACGATCTGCGGCGGCACCGTGAAGACCATGTAGATGCCGCTGTTCACGGTCGCGTGCCAGAACACCGGATCGTGGAATGCCGTGCGGTAATTGGCGAAACCGGTGAACTTCGAGGTGGCACCAGCGACGACGTTCCAGTCGTAGAGGCTCATCTGGAACGCTTTGATCATCGGATAGATGATCAGGGCCAGGAACAGCAGAAAGCCCGGAGCCAGAAAGAGATAGGCGGTCAGGCTCGCGCGGGTGCGCCGGCTGACCTGCCGGCGCACCCTGCTCGGGCCACTGGCCGCGGGGGAGGTCCGCGGCTCAGTGGTATCCAACACTGCAGTCATTTCTTCCTTCGGTTAATGCCCCGATCGAGGTTCGGGACAGAGTTGAGCGTCAGCTCGCCTTGGTCAGCAGCCCGTCGATCGTGGCCGCTGCCTTGGTCAATGCATCCTGGACCGACTCGCTGCCCTGGAAGGCTTTGGTCAGCTCGTTCTGCAGCGCGGTGTCGATGGCCGGAGCTTCCGGAACGGAGGGCCGCGGCCGGGCAGTCTGCAGCTGCTTGATGTACGGAGCGAAGGCCGGCACAGTTGCCGCCTCCTGGCTGTCCAGGGACTTAACGACCGACATCTGACCGGTCTTGGCCATTGCGATCTGATAGTCGGCGGTCTGGGTGAACTGGATGAACTTCAGCGCCGCCGCCTGGTGCTTGGACGCGGTGGTCATGTTGATGTCCTCGCCACCCACGACCGAGATCGACCCACCCGGTCCAGCCGGAACCTGTGAGTAGACCGGCGCGAACTTCGGGTACTGGCCCTGCCAGATGGCCTGCATCCATGGGCCGTCCAGAATGTTGGCGTACTTGGCCTTAGGCAGCCCGTCCGAGGTCTGGATGGCTCCCTTGTTGCCGATGATCAGGTTCGGGATCGCCCCGCTCTTGTACAGGTCGACCAGCATCTGAACACCAGCCACGCTCGACGGGCTGTTCAGGTAGCCGGTGGCCTTGCTCAGGTCCGGGCTGGTGACCTCGCCGCCTGCCGACCAGATCCAGGGGTAGACGTTCCAGCCCTGCAGGCCGCTGTCGGCGAACACCGAGACCTTTTTGGCCGCGAGCTTGGCCGCGTCGGTCTTGAGTTCGTCGAAAGTCGCTGGCGGGGCCGCGATGCCAGCCGAGGACAGTGCGGTGCTGTTGCTGATCAGCACCCGGGTGTTGGTGTCCAAAGGCAGGCCGTAGTAGTGGCTGTTGTATTTGTTGGTGGCCAGGCTGCCCGGATAGTTGTCGGCCGACAGCGTGTCGAAGTTGCTCAGCGTGCCATCCAGCTGCGCGAAGACCTTGAGCGCGGCAAACTTGGGCACCCAGCCGATGTCCGAACGCACCAGATCGGGAAGCTGGCCACCGGCTGCGCTGGTGGTCAACTTCTGCAGCAGCGAGTCGTAGGGGATGTCGACGTAATTGATCTTGATGGTCGGGTTGGCCTTCTCGAAAGCCGGGATGATGCTCTGGCTCAGCGCATCGGTCTGGGCCTTGTTGCCACCGTTGCCGTAGGTACCCCAGAAGGTCAGGGTGACCGGCTTTGCAGTCGTGCCAGCGCTGCTGCTCTTCTTCGAACTGGAACATCCGGTCAGGGCAATGGCGGCGATCACCGCCACACCGAGCAGCTTGGTGGCCCTGGGCCTGGTCAGACAACGTGCCATGGGATTCTCCTGAAGAGAGTGCGAACCGGTCGACGATGCATCCACCGGGTGGTGCGTGAGTTTCAGTTGCCTGTGTTGGTCATTCGGTTCTCATGCCGGTACCTGGTCGGTGAGTTTGCTGAGCGAACGCAGCACGCCGTGCCGCAGCATGGTGGCCGCGGCACCTCTCGCCCAGGTTTCGTCGGGCAGCGGGCGTACCAGCACGGTGCAGTCGGCGGACGTGGATGAGAACGCGTCCCGATCCAGTTCTGCGCGCAGCGCGTCGATGAACAGGTCCGAGGCCGTCACGCCCTCGCCGGACAGGATCACCAGCGGCGGGTTGAGCAGGTTCAGCAGCGCCGCGATCGCCCGGCCGAGTGCCACTCCCGCCTGGGTGAACACCTGACGTGCATCCGGATCACCGGCATGTGCCTGGGCAACTACCTGCGAAACCTTCGTGACCCGGCGCCCTACGGCTGCAGACATCGCCGCAGCGATCGCGGTGTCGCCCACCACCGCCTCCAGGCAGCCACGCTTGCCGCAATGACAGACGGGGCCATCCGGGTCGACGACCATGTGGCCGAACTCGCCGGCCGCTCCGCTCACACCCCGCCACAGATGGCCGTCCAGTACCAGCGCGCAGCCGACGCCGGCCCCGACGGTGACCAGGGCGAAGGTGGGGAAAGTGCTGCCGGCGCCGAACCACTGCTCGGCCACGGCCAGGGTGTTGACGTCGTTCTCGATCACGACCGGCAGCTTCATCCGCTCGACCAGCATTTGCCGCAGCGGAACATCTTTCCAACCGAGAAACGATGATTGGACGACGACGCCGGTGGTGCCGTTGACGTGGCCGCCCAGCCCGATACCGATACCGAGCAGCTTGGAACGGTCGACAGGCGAGCGTTCGAGCAGAACGCCGGTCAGCTCGTCGATCGCGGCCACCACGCCGGCCGGGCTGGTGTCGGCATATTTCATCCGGTGCGACGACTGGACCTCGGCGTGCAGATCGGCGACGACGCCGACAACCTCGCCGTCCATGAGCTTGATGCCAACCGCGTGGTGACGGGCCGCGTCGACCTGCAGCGGGATCTGGGGCCGGCCGGGCACGCCCGCTTCTCGAACGTTCTCCACCAGGTAACCGTGGCTGATCATCGGCTTGACGAGCTTGGTGACCGAGGCAGCCGACAGGCCGGTCAGCTTCGCAGCGTCTCTGCGCGACAGCGGGCCGCGGGTAAGGACTGCTTCGAACAGCGCGCCGAGATGCTGCTCGCGGCTACCGAAGGGGCGTATCTGCCCGAGGTCAGCGACGCTCAACGGAGCCGCTGCGTCGTCCGGCTGGCCGGCGACTTGCGTCATGAGGCGAAAACCTTCCGTCGGTGGTCCGATACCCGGCCTGCCGGCTACTGCCGTAAACCTGAGGGGACGGCGCGGAGCGTAAGCCCGGTTGTTTTCGAAGGTCAAGCAATAGGGCTCAGGTGGTTTCCAACTTGTTACGAAAGCACCGGAGTAACTGGACAAAGTGCACGCAATTGCTTGACGTCCGAAATCAATCAGGAATACGCTCCGCAATCCCGCGCAGAGGAGACCCAACACAGGGTCCGGTTTTGGGGCAGCATGGCACCTGCAACGTGTAGGCGGGACAGCCTCGCCAGTCGGGAGGATCGGGCAAGGTGCTAGGTCCACTCCTGAGTAGCAAGTACCGCCTGCCGAGCCGCCGGCCGGGCGCGGTCCCGCGTCAGCGGCTGGCTGACCGCCGACGGGCCGTGTCCCAGTCGGCGCTCTCGGTCCTGTCCGCGCCGGCCGGCTTCGGGAAGACGAGCCTGCTCAGCGAATGGCTCGACGAGGGTTGCGCCGATGGAGCGGCCGTGGCGTGGTTGTCCTTGGACCGGCGCGACAACGAGCCCGCGCTGTTCTGGACGTACGTTGTGACCGCAATACAAACGGCCGTGGACGGAGTCGGCAACGCTGCGCTCCAGTTGTTGGCGTCGTCCTCGCCGGCGATCGATGCGGCGCTCGCTGCGCTGCTCAACGACCTCGACGGGCTGTCGACCGACCTGGTGCTGGTGTTGGACGACTACCACCTGGTCGAGACGCCCGCGGTGCACGACGGGATGACGTTCCTCCTCGAGCACCAGCCGCGACAGCTGCACGTCGTGCTCGCCACCCGGTCCGACCCGCCGCTGCCCCTCGCGCAGCTGCGCGCGCGTGGTCAACTGGTCGAGGTACGGGCCGCCGACCTGCGGTTCACCCCCGAGGAGGCCGCGGCATACCTCAACGGCTCGATGCAGCTGGCGCTCAGCAGTGCTGATGTCGCGGCGCTCGAGGGGCGCACCGAAGGCTGGATCGCCGCCCTGCAGCTGGCGGCGCTGTCGCTGCAAGGTCGCGAGGACGTCAGCGCGTTCATCGCCGGCTTCGCCGGCGATGACCGTTATATCGTGGACTACCTTGCCGAGGAGGTCCTGGCCCGCCAAGCCGCGGACGTCCGGGACTTTCTGCTTCAGACGTCGGTCCTCGAGCGCCTCACCGGCCCGCTCTGCGACGTCGTCACCGCGCGGGGGAGTAGCAAGGCCACTCTTGTCGCGCTGGAGCGGGCCAACTTGTTCCTCGTTCCGCTCGACGAGCGGCGACAGTGGTACCGGTACCACCATCTGTTCGCCGACGTCCTGCAAGCCCACCTGCTCGACGAGCGACCCGACCAGGTGGCTGAGTTGCACCGGCGCGCCAGCGCGTGGTTCGAGGCTCACGACGACACGTCGCAGGCGATCAGTCACGCGCTGTCCGGCGGCGACATCGGCCGGGCCGCGGACCTCATGGAGCTCGCCATGCCGGTGATGCGCCGGGAACGGCGGGAAGCCGAGCTAGCCCGCTGGGTCCGCGCCCTGCCCGACGAAGTGCTCCGGAGCCGGCCCGTCCTTGGCGTCGCGTTCGTCGGAGCGCTGGCCCAGGCCTCGGCCTTCGACACCGTCGGCGAGCGGCTCGACCGCATCGAAGGCCTGGTGCGCTCGGCCGACGGCACCTGGCCGGAGCAGCCACCGCCCGACCTGATCGTCGTCGACCAGGACAATTACCGGTCGCTTCCAGCTCACATTGAGATGTACCGAGCCGCGCTGGCGCTCGCGAGCGCGGATCTCGATGGCACCATCACGCACGCGCGAGAAGCGCTGGCGCTGGCGCCGCAGCACGACGCCCTCGCCCGAGCCGCCGCGGGCGCGCTCGCTGGGCTCGCCTCGTGGAGCACCGGTGACCTTTCCGGTGCGCACGCCGCCTACACCGAATCGATCGCCGGCCTCACCAG
>DASXHV010000109.1:0-1949 GCA_036488285.1 Jatrophihabitans sp.
GAGTTGGCTGCGGGCCTTCGACGGATGCCATGCATGTCCTCTCTTCTGAAGACTGAGAATGATTCGGTCGCCGCGTACGGCCCGGATGCGCAACAGAATTGCTGCCGCTGTCCAGTATTGCAAGTGCCGCCCCGGCGGCTCTGCCGGTCTTTCCGCACCGTACCGCAAGGTATGGCTGTCAACCCTCGTCCACGCCGAGTGGTTCGGTGTCAAGAGTTGACGCCGCGGGCTCCGTGGGACTCGTCGGCGCGCCCGCGCGCCCGGGCGACAGTGACTGCACAGCGGGCTATCTTGGGTCTCGCTGGAGCAGCGGCCGTACCGGGCCGTGCACATCGGGAGGACGAAGCTTTGCGTATCGGGAAAATCACCGTCGGCTCACTCAACGAGTGGGTGTTGGCGCCAGGCACGGTCACCTCCTGGCACCCGACGTCCTCATCCGCGGAGAAGGCCCGGCACGCTCCGGTCAGTTCGGTGCCGGTCAGTTACATGCAGGGCCAACATTTACGCAACTACTGTGACCGGACAGCTGCGGGGCTGAACTTCTCCCGCCAGATCATCGCCAGCTGTGACGTGCCCGGCGAGTGCGATATCGCCGCAATGGATGTCGCCCTCAACGCGTACCTGCGTCGCCACGACACGTTCCGCAGCTGGTTCGAGCACACCGACGATGACACGTTCATCAGGCACACGATCACCGATCCCGCGGACATCGAATTCGAGCCGGTCAATCACGGCGATCTGACGGGTGACCAGATTCGCGAGCACACCACCGCAATCCCGAATCCACTGGAGTGGGGCTGCTGGACCTTCGGGATCGTGCAACGCGAAGGCCAGTTCACCTTCTTCGTCGCGATGGACCATGTGCACGGCGACGCGACGCTGATCGGCACCACGATGATGGAAGCCAACGGTATGTATGCCGCATTGAGCGGAGGCGGTGAGCCCCTGGAGCTCCCCGATGCCGGCAGCTTTGACGATTTCTGCGTCCGCGAGCGTGAGTCCACGTCGACGTTAACCGTGGATTCCCCCCGAGTACGCGCGTGGATCGACTACGCGGAAAACAACAGCGGCAGCTTCCCCGAATTTCCGCTCCCGCTGGGCGATCCGTTGGAGTCGACCAGCAGTGACATGGCCTCTGAGCTCCTGATCGACACGGCGCAGACGGAACGATTCGAAGCAGCCTGTGGGACGGCCGGCGCGCGCTTCGTCGGCGGCCTGTTTGCCTGCCTCGGTCTGGTGGAGCACGAGTTCACCGGTGCCCTGACCTACTACGGGCTCACTCCGAGGGATTCCCGCACGGGCGCGGACAACTTCATGACGCAGGGGTGGTTTACCGGCCTGATTCCGATCACCGTGCCCATCGCCGCGACCTCGTTCAACGACGCGGCATATGCGGCGCAGACTTCTTTCGACTCTGGTCTGGACATGGCGAGGGTGCCGTACTACCGCGTCTTGGAATTGGCACCGTGGTTGAAGTGGCCGCAGCCGAATTTCCCGGTGACGAACTTCCTGCACGGCGGAGCTGCTCCGCTCAACGCCATCCTCGCCGCCGGCGACCTGGGCTTGGCGAACAACATCGGGATCTACCCCGACGGCCGGTTCTCGTATCAGCTGACGATCTACATCTTCCGGTACGGCGAGGGCACGGTCATGGCGATCATGCACCCCGATAACCCCGTCGCGCAGAAGTCGGTGACCCGCTACATGGAGGCGATGCGGTCGGTGTGCACGCGCGTCGCAGACAGCGGGCACTGGGGCCGCGTCGCTTAGCCTGAGCAGTCAACGCGTCGCTTAGCCTGAGCAGTTAAATGGCTGGAAGTTTTCTGAGATGCGCTAACGCCGTGCGGGGACGACACGACATTGCGCTGTGTGACACAGCGTCGGCGAGCGTCGCCGGCGGGCGCAGACGACTGCGCCGACCAGGGGTGAGGGCCAGATGCGACGGCTAG
>DASXHV010000136.1:0-3310 GCA_036488285.1 Jatrophihabitans sp.
CCCGCTGGCCGTGGCGACGTCTGTGCTTGTCGCGTGCTCAGCTGCCGGCTCGCCGTAACCGCCTGCCCATACGACTCCGAGAAAGTGCACCGGATTGCCGACGGTGTTCATGATCTCTGGCCGCGCGGCCAGTCGCACGTCGCCACTTGCCAAGCCCACACCCGGCTGGTTTGCAGCAGTGACCAGGCGGTCGATGGCCGCAGGTTCGACGATCGCGTCCGAATTGAGAAACACCAGAGTGTCGCCGCGGGCACAGCTCGCACCGAAGACGCAGCCGCCGGCGTAGCCCAGATTGTGTGGCGCTCGCTCAACTCGCATCCGCGAATCGAGCGCCAGGGTGGCCACCGCGGCCGACGCGCCGTTGTCGACCACGATGACCTCGACCTCTGCCGTGGTGGTGGCCAGGGCCGATCCGACACATTCCGCGAGATATGGCTCGGTCCCGTAAGCCAGCACGATCACACTCACCCGAGTGGCGCTCATGAGGGCACCATTCCGAACGACGGGGGGACGAGGTTGCGGAGCTTGCCTCTGAGTGCGAGCACGAACCAGGCGGCCGACAGCAGTGAGCCCACCAGGAAGGCGGATCCAACCCTTATCGCGAGGTCCGAGCCGAACGGCATGACTGCGGCGAAGCCGATGATGCCCAGCCACCAACCACCGGCAACCCACGCGGACAGGTGCATGGCCAGCAACGCCTGTGCCACCGCAGCCGCGAGCATGTAGACGGTGCACCCGGCCGACAGGAGCACCAAAGAAGCCCTGGCCGACCGGTAGCCGGCACCGAACAGCAACTGGGTCAGCAGCGGGCCGAGCCCGGCGAGAACGAGCGTGACGAAGGCGCCCAGGACAGCCAGCAATGCCAACAATCTGCGCATCGAGGCGATCAGCGCCTCCCGCTGTCCCGTCGCCACCAGCAAGGCAAGACGCGGCAACAGAGATGCCTGCAGCGCGGCAAACAGGAACAGCGGAACCCGCGCAAGCACCAGGGCGGTAAGGAAGTGGCCGGCTGCAGCATCGCCAGGCGCTGCCAGCAGCTTCACAAGGATCGGGCCGGCATTGGCCAGAATCTGCTGCGCGAGGGTAGCGGCGAGCATCCATCCGACGCCCCTGGCCAATGTCGACACCCGGGGTTCGCGATGTTCGCCCTGATCGTGCGCCGTCAACGGTGGCTTGCTGCCGTAGCCGGATACAGCAACCGCGATCAGTTGCGAGCCGACCAGTACCCATCCGAACGGCGCAGGGGAATGCGTGGCGGCCAGCAACAGCACAGCCGCACCTGCAGTTCGCAGCACGCCGTCTACAGCCAGTTGGGCGCCGTAGCGGCCGAATCGACCGGTCCCGGCAAGGTAGCCGCGGGACGGGTGAACCAGGGCAAGGGCGCCGTTCGCGCAGATCATCGCGATCAGCAGCTGATTGTCACGGTCAAGCAGACGGCCCTTGGTAGCGATGCTGGCGATGACGGTCGCGACCGTGACCAGCACGGCCAGGATTGCGGCGAGTATGAGTGAACGGCGCAGCACCACCGCCATGACCCCCCGGTCGCGGGTGACCGCGAGCCGACGTCCGATGTCCTGCTCCAGGGGCAGGAAGACGCCTGGGCCAAGTGTGAACAGAGCCGTCCACACAACACTGAGCTCGGCAAAACCGACCGCGCTCAATGAGCGGGCAGCGAACGCGAGAAATCCGTAAGACGTCACTCCCAGCACCGCCAGGCCGACACCGACCTGCACCGTTCCGGGAGGGACGCGACCGAGCACGGCGCGAGACGTCCGCCTGAGAAAACCCCCGTTGACGTCCGGCGATTCCTGAGGTCTCACTGAGCAGCCGCCTTCTTGTCGAATGAGGCTCGCCCCGATCGCGTCGCCGCCGAAAAACGAAACCAAGAGTACGGACCAGCCAAGTCGCGCCGCACCTGGATGGGCAACGCGACCGTTATCATGGCGCGGTGACCTCCCACGTCGGCGGACAATCGTCGGCCGACATCCAGGATGCCAACCGTGATGTCTGGGTCATCGTGCGCTGCTTCAACGAGGCAGAGATCGTCGGAGATGTGATCCGCGACCTTCGCCGGTTCTTTCCCAACGTCGTCGGTGTCGATGACGGAAGTCTGGATGCATCCTCACAGAAAATGTCCTCCGCCGGTGCGTGGGTCGTTCGGCATCCGGTGAACCTCGGCGCGGGCGCCGCCCTGCAGACCGGGCTGCAGTACTGCTTGCTCGATCAGCAAGCCAAATACCTGCTGTGTTTTGACGCCGACGGGCAGCACAGAACCGAGGATGCGGTGTCGATGCTCGAGCGGATTCGCCAGGGTGACGTCGACATCCTGATCGGGTCGCGTTTTCTGGGGTCCGCGCAAGGTATGCCGACATCTCGTCGTCTGCTGCTCAGGGCCGCACGCATATTCGAGGGCCTCACGTCCGGCGTGCGCTTGACCGACGCCCACAACGGGCTTCGCGCGTTCACCCGCAACTTCGCATTGCAAGTCGACCTGTCGATGTCTGACATGGCTTATGCCAGCGAACTACTCGGGCTGATCCATCGCAGTCGGCTCAAGTACGCAGAGCACCCTGTGACGATCAACTACACCGAGTACTCCAAGCACAAGGGTCAGCGGTCCATCAACTCGGTCAACATCGCACTGGACATCTGGATCCATCAGATGCTTCGCGGGCGACGCCGATGACCCTTATCAAGGTCGTTCTGGTCCTGAGCTTCCTTGGCCTGATCATTTGGGCCTTCCGTAACCGGAATCGGGTCGGGCTACGCGCCGGCGCACGGGTGCTTGCCGTGGCGCTCACCACCGTCGCGATCATCTCGGTGCTGCAGCCGAACATCACCCAGTCCGCCGCGAACTTCCTGGGCGTCACCCGCGGCACAGACCTGGTGCTCTACGCGTTCATCGTGGTGTTCGTCGTGACCAGCGTCGGCATTTACTTCAGATTCCGCGAACTCGAACGACGGTTGGTCGACATCGTGCGTGCAGAGGCCATCCGAGACGCCATCCTGTCGCAAGGGATGCCCGGTAGCGGGGCCGAGAAAGTGCCCGACGGAAGCTGATTCTGACCCGTCTCCCCGGATTGTTTGAACAGATCTGCTGAACACGGTCGGCCGCGGAGCACACTGAGGATACGGATTGACGTCATGCCTGCAGACCACGATGTCGACGACGGGCACAGGGCGGCTGATCGTCTCGGGCGGTAGGCGACTCAGGCTGGCCGGATCGTTCAGTCCTCGGCAGGGGGTGACACCGACATGGCATTAACCGGTGGGCTTACGCTGCTGCTGGCAATCCTGTTTGCTGCCGCAC
>DASXHV010000140.1:0-10804 GCA_036488285.1 Jatrophihabitans sp.
TTCGCACTCTTCGCCCGCCGCGACCACGCCACCAGCTGGGCCCGCTCGCCCTCGGTCAGATCCACCACAGCAGCAACAGGACTCGGCACCCACCAAGTCTACGAGACTACGGACGAATTATTGCCTCACGACACTAGAGGCTTGTCCACAGCTGAGCATTCATCATGCCGAGCCGAGAAACACTGTCGCGATGAATCCCAGCTTGCGACCCCTTGCCGACACGTCCGGCGCGGTCTTCACAACACCCGAGGCTCACCGGCATGGCCTGGAACCGGGCTCCCTCTCAAAGTTGATACGGGCTGGGCAGTGCGTGCGAGTTCGCACCGGGCTCTACGCAATCGCAGACCGGTGGCCAGACTGGCCGGCCGATCGGCACCTGCTCACCGCGCTTGGTGTCGTCCGGCAACATCAGGGCCGGATCGCGCTGTCACACCACACCGCCGCGGTGGCGCACGGGCTCCCAACCTGGGGCGTTCCGCATGCCCGGCCGCGCTTCGTCCGGTTCAACGGTTTGCACACGCGTACCGGCTCGCTTGTCGTCGGTCGTCGGTGGCCCGACGATGCATATCGCGTCTGCCACGCCGCGGTCGTCGTCAATCCCGCTGTAGCGGCATTGCAGATCGCGATGACGTTCGGCGTCGAGCAGGGTTTGGTGACCCTTGATGCGGCGTTGCATCACGAGCTGACCACGGCGACAGAGGTTGCCCTGTGGCTGAGTCGAGTCGCCGGTCATCGGCACTGCGTACGTGCCCGGCAGATGGTCGCGGCGTCCGACGGATTCAGCGAGTCGCCAGGCGAGACTCGGCTGCGATATCGGCTCGCCGGACTCGGCTATGACCTCCAATCCCAGGTGAGGGTGAGTCACGGCGGACGCTTTCTTGCCCGGGTCGACCTGTTCGATCCGGCGCGGCAGGTCGTCATCGAGTTCGACGGGCGCGTCAAATACCAAACTGTCCAGCCTGGGGAGGCCCTGATGGCTGAAAAGCGGCGCGAGGACGAGCTGCGCGCGGCGGGATTCGGCGTGGCGCGATTCACCTGGGACGACTTGGATGACCTGGCGATGCTCCGATCGAGAATGGAGCGCGCGGCATCGTTGGCTGCGCCGAACGCTGAGTTACGCGATCGTCAGCGAGATACGCGTTCTACTGCGTAACTCACGCAGCGCGGCGTAACTCAGCAGGGTGGCTAGCAGCGCGGCGTAACTCAGCAGGGTGGCGGGTGCCTAGCAGCGCGGCGTAACTCAGCAGGCTGGCGGGTGGCTAGCGCGGCGTACCTCAGCCGTGGTCGGTGGTCGGTGGTCGTTGGTCGGTGGCGGGCCGCCGCTGTCGGGTGGCGGGTGGCGGGGGCGTAACTCACCGCGCGGGCGGCGTCGGGTTCGGCCCGCCCTGCGGTCCGGCCTGGTTAGGCTGCTGGCATGACGGACCGCCTCCAGGATGATCGTTCCGAACCTCGCCCGCTCGAGCACCAGCGCGGCCCGGTCATCCTGCGTCGCGCCCAGGTGTCGGGTGACGAGGGGACCACCGATCAGCGACTGCTGGACTCGCGCGGACCGACCGATTGGCTGCACACCGACCCGTGGCGGGTACAGCGCATCACAGCGGAGTTCGTCGAAGGCTTCGGCCTGCTAGCCGAATTGGGACCGGCCGTCTCGGTATTCGGTTCGGCGCGTACCGGTAGTGACCACCCGGAGTACGCGACGGCTCGCGAAATCGGCTCGGCCCTGGCGCGCGCCGGCTATGCGGTCATAACCGGCGGTGGTCCGGGCGCCATGGAAGCTGCCAACCGTGGCGCCTCCGAAGCCGGTGGGGTGTCGGTGGGCCTCGGCATCGAGTTGCCATTCGAGCAGCGGCTGAACGACTGGGTCGACATGGGCATCAACTTCCGCTATTTCTTCGCCCGCAAGACGATGTTCGTCAAGTACGCGCAGGCGTTCGTGATCATGCCCGGCGGCTTCGGCACACTTGACGAGCTGTTCGAATCCCTGACGTTGGTGCAGACCCGCAAGGTGACCCGCTTCCCTGTCATCCTGTTCGGCACCGACTACTGGTCCGGCTTGCTGGACTGGATACGAGGCACGCTGCTGCCCGAACACAAGGTCAGCGCTCCGGACCTCGACCTGATCCGGGTGGCCGATACCGTCGAGGAGGTGGTGGACATCATCACCCAGTCCGACCACGGTCGCTCGCTGCAGGAACGGCGTGAACAGGCCGCGCATGACGAGGCCCGCTCATCCGGCGCGAACGACGCCCAGTAGTCATGGCCTCGGTCTGCGTGTTCTGCGCCTCGTCGGAGACGATCGATTTGAGCTACCTCGAACTGGCCACCGAAGTCGGTGAGCGGATCGGTAAGGGTGGCCATCGACTGGTGTCCGGTGGTGGTCGGGTGTCCATGATGGGCGCCGTCGCGACCGCCGCCCGCGCGCACGGTGCGCACACGATCGGCGTCATCCCGCATCAGCTGGTCAGTGCTGAGGTCGCCGATAACGCCGCCGACGAGCTGATCGTGGTCGACACGATGCGGGAACGTAAGGCGATCATGGACGCGCACGCCGACGCCTTCATCGTTCTGCCCGGCGGCATCGGGACCTTGGAGGAGTTCTTCGAGGTGTGGACCGCGCATTCGTTGGACATGCATCCCAAGCCCGTCGTGGTCATCGATCCGGACGGGTTCTACCAACCGCTGTGGGACTACATCGCCTCGATGATCGAGCGCGGATTCGTCCGGCAGGCGGCGTGGGACGGGCTGCATCTGACGACTTCGGTGGACGAGGCGTTCTCGCTCATCGAAGGTCGTTAGGGTGGTCCGAGTTTGTGGCGAGCCGGCGCTGGACAGTGCCGTGCCGGGTGAGGATCGATACGTATGGTGCTGATCGGGTACTTGATCTTGGCGGTGATCGTGGCCGCGGTGTTGTTCTACGCGGTCATCGCGCTGCTGCCGGACGGGTTGTCCTTCAGCCCGCAGGCCGATCAGCGTCCCTTTGCCTTGCCGGCTGATCGCCGCATGGACGGTTCCGACATCGCGGGAATCCGGATTCCGGTGACGGTGCGCGGGTATCGATTCGCCGAAACGGACGATCTGATCGACCGGCTCGCGGCCGAGATCGCTGCCCGGGACGAAGAGATCGCCACCCTCCGCCAGAACTGCCAGGACGTCTCGCAGCAGAGTTCCGAGCCGGCCGATCGAACGCAGTCCGAGCTACCGGAACACCCTGCGATCGATCAGCCGAGATCTGCCGTCGTGTTGCCGGACGAACGGGATGTCTGACCAACAGCGCCGCGCCGACTCTGAGGATGCCCCGCTCAGGCGCTGCGACTGGGCCGACAGCACGCCCGAGTACCAGACCTATCACGATGACGAGTGGGGCGTGCCGCTCTACGGCGAGAACCAGTTGTTCGAACGACTCACCCTCGAGGCATTCCAGTCCGGCCTGTCCTGGCTGACGATTCTGCGTAAGCGGGAGAATTTCCGCGCCGCTTTCGCCAACTTCGACATCGCGACGGTGGCGGCGTTCGGGGAAGCCGATCGGCAGCGCCTGCTCGCCGACGCCGGCATCATCCGTAACCGCGCGAAGGTGGCTGCGGCGATCAACAACGCCCGAGCGATTCACGATGAGGTGCCCGAGGGTCTGACGGCATTGCTGTGGTCCTTCGCGCCGAAGCGGCACCGTAGACCGAAAGCCATGTCCGAGGTCGCGGCGATCTCTGATGAGTCCAAGGCGATGGCCAAGGAACTCAAACGGCGCGGTTTCGCCTTCGTCGGCCCGACCACGGCGTATGCGCTGATGCAGGCAACCGGGATGGTCGACGATCACGTCCGGTACTGCTGGCGGGCGCGGTCCGCGAAAGCCTAGGGACACCGACGCCCAGAGGGCACCGGTTCGGATCAGCGGCCGACGAAGACTGGTTTCTGCTTGTTCACGAAGCCTGCCACGCCGGCGGCGTGATCCTCGCTGGCGCCGGCGAGCGCCTGCTGGATCGCCTCGTTCTCCAGCGACTCGTCGAGTGAATGTGTCGCGGAGAACCGAATGGCGTTCTTGATCGCGGCGTAGGCGACGGTGGGGCCGGACGCGAGCCGGGCGGCCAGTTCCTGCGCCGCGGGCAGCACCTGATCGGGCGGCAGCACCGACGTGGTGAGGCCGTACTGCTGGGCCACCTCGGCGGTGATCGGCTGTGCCAGCAAAGCCAGCTCGGTGGCGCGCCCGACCCCGATCAGTCGCGGCAGCGTCCAGGAGACGCCACTGTCCAGGCCCAGCCCGACGCCTGCAAAGGCCAGCAGGAACTTGGCCTGGTCTGACACGATGCGCAAGTCGCAGGCGAACGCGAACGACGCTCCGGCGCCGGCAGCAGTACCGTTCACGGCGGCGATCACCGGCTTGTCCATCTCGATGAGCGACTTGGTGATCGGGTTGTAGTGCTCCCGAACCGTGGACAGCGGGGCCGGGTCGCCTGCCTGCAGCAGGCTGATGTGCTCGGCAAGGTCCTGCCCGACGCAGAACCCGCGTCCGGTCCCGGTTAACACCACCGCACGAACCGAGATGTCTGCCGCGGCCTCGGCCAGAGCGGCGACCAGAGCGTCTTTGAGGTCCCTGGACAGTGAGTTCATCGAGTCCGGGCGGTTGAGCGTCAGGGTCGCGACGCCATCGGTACGGTCGAAGATCAGCACGTCAGCCATGGCCACACGATACCGACGGGCGCGCCGACACCGGGCGCGCTGTCAGGCCCGCGTCAGGTCCCGCTTTGGCCTGACACCGCACCATGCGGGACAATGTGGAGAGCACGACCCGGGTTTGCATGTTCAGATCGGTGTGCGGACGCAGTCGAATGACTAAATAGGAGGCACGGATGGCGGCGATGAAGCCGCGGACGGGTGATGGTCCGCTGGAGGTCACCAAGGAGGGACGCGGCCTCGTTATGCGCGTTCCGCTGGAAGGCGGCGGCCGTCTCGTCGTCGAGCTGTCCGCTGACGAGGCAACGGCGCTGTCCGAGGCTCTCTCGGCAGCCGTCAGCTAACTGCTCACCGGCCCCAGCCAACGGGCGCGAACCAGAGGGAAGATCGGTTCGGCATCGCTTACCGGCTGGGGCCGCGCTATGAGCAACCCGCAACTGAGCAATTTCATCGCGCCGATCGAGAAGAGCAAGCCGTGATCCTGCTGCAGATCCCCGAACGTCGTCAGCCCGCCGATGTAGTGGTGGTCGGGCTCGTGGGTGCCCAGCTGCAGCTCGACGGCGTCTCGACGACTGCGTTGCCCGTCTCGGCCGCGCAGGCAGCCGCTGCCTATGTCGCCAGCGAGGGTGCCACTGCCGCGGCCGGTGACCTGCACACAGTGACGCTGCCGGGCGAGGTGCCCTCGACCGTCCTGATCGCCGGACTCGGCGACGGCAGTGCCACAGCCCTGCGGATCGCCGCGGTAGCGGTCGGGCGAGCGGTCCGGAGCCGTAAAGCCTCTGATCGGGTCAATGTCGCGCTGCATGCGCCCGACCCCGACAGCAGCCGCGCGCTCGCCGAGGGGCTGGTGCTCGGTGGCTATACCTTCGATCGGCGCAGTACCGACGACGAGGCACTACACACCATCGATCTCGTCGGGCAGGTCGATGCTGCCGGCATCGAGGCCGGCGACGATGCCGCCGACGCCGCGGGCTGGGCCCGCGACCTCGGCAACATGCCGGCTTCAGAACTTACCCCCGAGCGGCTGGGCGAACTCGCGTCGGACGAGCTCACAGCTGCCGGGTGCACGGTGACCGTTCGGGAGCCGGACTGGCTGGCCGAGCATGGTTTCGGTGGCGTGATCGCGGTGGGCAGCGGGTCTGCGTCCGGGCCACGGTTGATCGAAGCCAGCTACCGGCCGCGGCAAGCTGGCGGCCGTGCCCCGCTGCGGCATGTCGTCTTGGTAGGCAAGGGCATCACCTTCGACAGCGGGGGCCTGAACCTCAAGCCGGTGCCGGCCATGCGGCTGATGCATACCGACATGTGTGGCGGCGCCGCAGTGCTCGCTGCGATCCAGTACGCGGCAATGCAGAAGCTCCCGGTCCGGGTAACTGCCCTCGTTCCGACCGCGGAGAACGCAGTGTCGGGCACCGCGATGCGCCCGTCGGACGTCATCACTCAGTACGGCGGCCGCACCACCGAGGTCGGTAACACCGACGCGGAGGGGCGCCTGGTGCTCGCCGATGCGCTCGCCTACGCGGTCAACCGGTTGAAGCCCGACGTGATCATCGACGTGGCCACCTTGACCGGCGCGATGAAGGTCGCCCTCGGGATGGAGACCGGCGGTTACTTCGCCAACGAGGACGCGCTGGCGAAGGATCTTGAGCGGGCCGCGGACGAATCCGGCGAGCCGCTCTGGCGGATGCCGCTGGAGCACCGGTACAGCAAGTCGCTCGCTTCTGACATCGCCGATGCCCGCAACGACCCGCCGGGCCCTGGCGCCATCACCGCCGCGCTCTTCCTGCAGCCCTTCGTGGGCGACGTCGCCTGGGCGCACCTGGACATCGCCGGACCGGCCAGGGCACCAGAGGAGGGGCCGATTCTGCCGCGGGGCGCCACCGGGTTCGGGGCCCGGCTGCTTGCCCGCTATCTGGAATCGGCATCGGACTGATCAGTACATCGGACTGATCGGCATCGGACTGATCAGTACATCGGCCTGATCAGTACATCGGCCTGATCACCGCGGGGCGGAATCGGCTGCGAACCGATCAGAGCAGGCTTCTGTATAGCTCGACCGTACGAGCTGCGATGGCATCCCAGCCGTATTCGGCGACTGCGCGACGGCGACCGGCCAATCCCATCGCGCGGGTGCGGGCCGGATCGGCGACAACCTCGTTGACCGCACTGGCCAAACCCGCCTCGAACTCAGCCGGGTCGGCGGCGTAATCCACCAGCATCCCGGTCTCACCATCAATCACGACATCAGGAATCCCGCCGACCCGCGACGCCACCACCGCGGTCTCGCACGCCATCGCCTCGAGGTTCACGATGCCCTGTGGCTCGTAGATCGACGGGCACACGAAGACGTCCGCCGCGGTCAGTAGCTGCATCAGGTCCTCGCGGGGCAGCATCTCCTGGATCCACACCACGCCGTCACGGCTGGCCTGCAAAGCGGTCACACCGGCCGCCACCTCGGCTGCAAGCTCCGGGGTATCGGGGGCGCCGGCACACAACGCCAACTGGATGCCGGTATCGAATGCCGACGCTGCCGCGACCAAGTGCCCGACGCCCTTCTGCCGGGTGATCCGCCCGACGAACAACGCGATCGGAGCATCGCTGCGCAAGCCGTAGCGCTCGAGGACGTCCCGGCCGGGCACCGGCGCGTAAAGCGTGGTGTCGATTCCGTTCGGGATGATGTGCACCTTGGCCCGATCCACAGCCGGATAGGCGGCGAGGATGTCGGCTGCCATGCCCTTGCTGACCGCCACCACCGCGTCGGCAGCCTCGTACGCAGTGTGCTCGGCCCAGGACGACAGCCGGTACCCGCCGCCGAGTTGCTCGGCCTTCCACGGTCGCAGCGGTTCCAGCGAATGTGCCGTCACCACATGGGGAATGTCGTACAGCAGGGACGCCAGATGTCCAGCCAGGTTGGCGTACCAGGTGTGCGAATGTGCGATGTCGACACCGGGATCACCGCCGATGCCGGCGGCGATCTGTACATCGACGCCGAGCGTGCCCAGCGCCGGGTTGGCGCCTGCCAGTTCGCCGGCAACGCGGTAGGCCTGCACGCCGGCTTCGTCACGATCAGCGCCGAAACAATGCACCTCGACGTCGATGAGTTTGCGCAGCTCACGAGTCAGGAACTCGATGTGCACGCCGGCTCCGCCATACACCTCCGGCGGATATTCCTTGCTGATCAACGCCGCTCGCATGGCTGGCACCCTATCGACTCGCTGGGAGCTATGACAGCTTGTGCGGCAACACGAAAGCGGGGCTAGGGTGAGCCCATGGCTGCGCCCGTCCGCGTACTAGGCATCGTTCTGGCTGGTGGAGAAGGCAAGCGGCTGTGGCCGTTGACCGCTGATCGTGCCAAACCCGCCGTGCCGTTCGGCGGTAATTACCGGCTGATCGACTTCGTCCTGTCGAACATGGTGAACGCGGGATTCCTGCGGGTCTGCGTGCTGACCCAGTACAAGTCGCATTCACTGGACCGGCATGTGACGCAGACCTGGCGGATGTCGCAGATGCTCGGCAACTACGTGACCCCGGTGCCCGCTCAGCAGCGCCTCGGACCCCGTTGGTACACCGGCAGCGCGGATGCGATTCTGCAGTCGATGAACCTGATCACCGACGACAAGCCCACCCACATCGTCGTGTTCGGCGCCGACCATGTGTACCGGATGGACCCGCGCCAGATGCTCGACGCGCACCTGTCCTCCGGTGCCGCGGTGACGGTGGCGGGTATCCGGGTGCCACGCAAGGACGCCGACCAGTTCGGAGTGATCGACTCCGACGACAAGGGCAGGGTCGTGCAGTTCCTCGAGAAGCCGGCCGATCCGCCGGCCGTGCCCGATGACCCCGACGTCAGCTACGCCTCGATGGGCAACTACTTATTCACCACCGAGGCGCTCGTCGAGGCATTGCGGGCCGACGCCGATGATCCGACCTCGGTCCACGACATGGGCGGTTCGATAATGCCGTGGATGGTGCAGCGCGGGCAGGCATACGTCTACGACTTCAACGACAACGAGGTGCCCGGCTCAACCGACCGAGACCGTGCGTACTGGCGCGATGTCGGCACGATGGACGCGTACTACGACGCGAACATGGACCTGGTCAGCGTCCACCCGATCTTCAATCTCTACAACGCCGAATGGCCTATCTACACCCATCACGAGCAGCTGCCCCCGGCGAAGTTCGTCGAGGGCGGTCTTGCGCAGGAATCCATCGTCGGCGCAGGGTGCATCGTCTCCGGCGCGACCGTGCGCGGCAGCGTGGTGGCACCGAATGTCGACATCAAGGCCGGCGCCTACGTCGAAGGCTCGGTGTTGATGAACAACGTCGTGATCGGCGAAGGTGCCGTCGTCCGGCGCGCAATCCTGGACAAGAACGTCGTGGTGCCCCCGGGCGCGCACATCGGCGTGGATCTTGAAGCCGATCGGGCGCGATATCACGTTTCCGAGGGCGGCGTGGTGGTGCTCGGCAAGGGTGCCATCGCGGGCGCATAGCGGCTTTTCCCGGGCACATCAGGGTATTTCTTCACCTGCGGGTCACCTGCGGTCACGTTTGAGTTGCGCGTGTGGGGTCGTCTGTCCTGGCGATGCACCCAGGCTCTAGAGTCCCTCCAACACAACGAAGTGAGCCCGGAGGTTTGCGAAGTGATCGTGCGTCGTTCCGTAGTAACTGTGGTCGGTGTCCTCGCTGTTGGATCCTTGGCCCTGACAGCGTGTGCAAGCAATGGACCGAAGAACGCCGGGCCGACGTCGACGGTGAGCGTGGGTACCGTCAACAAGGACCAGGCGCTGGCCAACCTGCTGCCCGCCGACATCAAGGCCGCCGGCAAGCTCGTTGTTGGCATCAACGTGCCCTACCAGCCCAATGAGTACAAGGATCCTTCCGGCAAGATCGTCGGCTGGGAGGTCGAATTCCTCGACGCGGTCGCCAAGAAGCTCGGCCTGACGGCCAGCTATCAAGAGGGCATTTTCGACAACATCATCCCGGGCGTGAAGGGCGCGAAGTACAACCTCGGGATGTCCTCGTTCACCGACAACAAGACCCGTGAGGCCCAGGTCGACTTCGTCAACTACTACACCGCGGGCATGCAGTGGGCCGCGCCGGCAGGCAAGACCGTCGATCCGAACAACGCCTGCGGGTTGAGCGTCGCCGTGCAGAACACCACCACAGAGCAGACCGATGACCTGCCCGCCAAGAGCAAGGCGTGTACTTCGGCGGGCAAGAAGGCAATCAAGATCATCAAGATCGACAGCCAGGATGCCGTCAATCAGCAGGTGATTCTCGGTAAGGCGGATGCCTTCGACGCGGACTCTCCGATCACCCAGTACGCGGTCAAGCAGTCCAGCGGAAAGCTGCAGCTGGCCGGGAACCTCTACGGCGCCGCTCCGTACGGGCTGGTGGTCGCAAAGACCAACACCGGACTGCGGGATGCCCTGCAGAAGGCGATCCAGTCCATGATGGATGACGGCACGTACCTTCAGATCCTGCAGAAGTGGGGCGTGGAAGCCGGAGCGCTCAAGCAGGCGACGGTGAACGGCGCGCAGGGCTAGCTCGCCATGGCCGAGGTGTCCGAGGTATCTGCGGCTTCCGCTGGGCAACCGGACGGTGTTCGACCGGAGTTGATCAAGGCGATTCCGCTCCGGCGACCCGGACGATGGATCGCGTCGGTGATCGTGATCGTGCTGGTCGGGCTGTTTGTCTACGGCATGGCCACGAACTCCGCGTACGACTGGGGGACGTTCGGGCGGTACCTGTTCGACAAGCGAGTCAGCCAGGCCGCTGGCGTCACGTTGTCGCTGACCGTGCTGTCGATGATTGCCGGGATCGTGTTGGGCGTCATCCTGGCGGTGATGCGGCTGTCTCCGAACCCTGTCCTCAAGGCGGTCAGCTGGGTGTACCTGTGGTTCTTCCGCGGCACGCCGGTGTACGTGCAGCTGGTGTTCTGGGGTCTGATGTCGGTCATCTACAAGAAGATCGACCTAGGCATCCCGTTCGCGGTTCAATTCGCGCACATCTCCACCAGCAGTTTCTTCAGCTATTACTGGCTGGCGGTGATCGGGCTGTCGCTGAACGAGGCCGCCTACATGGCCGAGATCGTGCGGGCCGGGATCACCAGCGTGGACGAGGGGCAACTGGAAGCGGCTAC
>DASXHV010000157.1:0-34692 GCA_036488285.1 Jatrophihabitans sp.
CTGACGGCACCGGCGCCCGGCAGCGAGCCGCTGCGAGGTACGGCCGACATGCACATCGGAATGGCCGGCGTGCTGCTCGAGCGCAACGACCTCAGCGGTGCCCGCGAGCACCTGGCCATCAGCCATCGTCTTGGTGAGCACAACGGCCTGCCGCAGAACCCGTACCGACGGCGGCTCGTCATGGCCCGGATGCGTGAAGTCGAAGGCGACCTCGACGACGCGCTCGCGCTGCTCGACGACGCCGAGCGTGTCTATGCCGGCGATTACGCCCCGAACGTGCAGCCAGTACCGGCGGTGCGGGCCCGGCTACGGCTCCGGCGCGGCGAGCTGGCGCACGCGGAGGAGTGGGCCAGGCAACGGCAGCTGACTTCCGAGGACGGCCCGTCCTACCTGCGCGAGTACGAACACCTCACCCTTGCGCGGCTGCTGATCGCCAGGCACCGAGTCGAGCCGGACGCCCGCGAGCACGGCAACGCACTGACTCACCTTGCTCGGCTACTCGCAGCCGCCGAGCGCGGCGGTCGAGGTGCGAGCGTCATGGAGGTCCTCGTCCTTCAGGCCCTCGCACACGAGGCTGGCAGGAACATGCCGGCCGCGCTCGCCGCGCTGCACCGCGCCGTGACCCTGGCCCAGCCGGAAGGCTACGTGCGGCTCTTCGCCGAAGAGGGGGCGCCGATGGCGGCTCTGCTCAAGACACTGCGAAAGCAGCCGGCCGCCCCCGCCTACGTGAACCGACTGCTGGCCGTGACCGCTAGAACCGGGACGCGCGCGTCCACTCCTCAGGAGCTGGTCGAGCCGCTGAGCGAGCGCGAACTCGACGTGCTTCGGCTGCTCGGCAGCGATCTCGGCGGGCCGGACATCGCCCGCGAGCTGTCCGTGTCGCTCAACACCCTGCGCACGCACACCAAGAGCATCTACGCGAAGCTCGGTGTGACCAGTCGTCGAGCTGCCGTCAGCCAGGCCCGCGAGCTCAATCTGATCCGCGGTCGAGGACACAACTGAGGGACGGTTGCCCCTCTTAGCCCGGTTCGGACGGCCCGTGTCGAGCGGCGGGTCCGAATATCACCACGCCGCTCACCACATGTGGTGATGACCGCTCACCACAACGACGGCCACCTTGCTCTTAGCCCGACCGACGACCGCCAACCGCGGCCAGCAGGACCGGGCACGGAGAAGGAGGCGACCCGCATGCAAGACATCCCCACCGGCCGAAACCTGCGGGTTACCGATCCGGAGCGGTACGAGATCCGCGTCACCGGCCACCTCGCTCGGCGCTGGGCTGCCTTCTTCGACGGCATGACCCTCACCCCGCAGGACGACGGCACCACCGTCATCCACGGCCCGGTCGCCGACCAATCCGCACTCCACGGGCTGCTCCGCAAGCTCAGCGACCTCGGATTGCCTCTCGTCTCCGTCAAACCCACCGAGGAGACCCAGCCAACCGCACCGCCGATCCCAGCTGACCGACCGGTCCCTGGACCCAACAAGGCAAGGAGCACGACATGACCACCACCAGCAACACCGCACACGCGAGGACCGCCACCACGCAACCCACCCCACGTCGCAGGATGGACCCGATGCGGAAGATCGCGCTCGCCGGCGGCGTGCTGTACCTCATCACCTTCGCCGCCTCCATCCCGCAGCTGAAGCTGTTCGCGAAGATCGTCGACGACCCCGAGGGCTACGTCATGGGCCACGGCAGCAACACCCCCGTGCTCTGGGGTAGCTGGTTCGAGGTCATCACCGCCATCGCCGGCGTCGGCACCGCTGTCGCGCTGTACCCCGTCACCCGGCGAGTCAGCAAGACCGCAGCGATCGGCTTCGTCACCTCCCGCGTCGTCGAAGCCGCCCTCATCCTCGTCGGCGTCGTCAGCCTGCTGACCGTCGTGGCGCTGCGCGGAGATCTCGCCGGTGCCACCGGCGCCCGGGCGGAAGCGCTCCGCGTCACCGGTCACGCGTTGGTCGAGATGCGCCAATGGACGTTCCTGGTCGGCCCCGGCCTCATCGCCGGCATCAACGCGTGCTTCCTCGGCTACGCGATGTACCGGTCCCGGCTGGTCCCGCGCCTCATTCCGACTGTCGGCTTGATCGGCGCCCCGCTGATCCTCGCCTCGGCCACCGGAACGATGTTCGGCCTCTGGGACCAGGTCTCCACGACCGGAGCCGCATTGGCCCTGCCGATCGCCGCGTGGGAGTTCTCCCTCGGCGTGTGGCTGACTTTCAAGGGCTTCAAGCCAGCGGCGCTGACGTGCCTCGGCGCGCCGTCCGCGCCGGCCCACGACGCCGTCCCCGCCGCCTGAGCACCACAAGACATCGGGCGGCCCACCTCTCAACGGTGGGCCGCCCTATGACGTGCGGCGCGTCCAGCTGCCGACGGTAGCCATGCGACGGGTGCTTGCTGGGTGTGTCGGATGGTTTTCGGCTAGGCGTCGCGGCGTTTGAGGATGACCGCGCCAGCTAGTAGTGCGATGAGTGCGTAGAGCGCGGTGACGCCGATTCCGGCCCATGGCCCGAGCAGGTTCGGGTCTGGGTTGATGGTGGTGATGACCTGGGTTCCGGCGTTGAGTGGCAGGTATTTGGCGACGTCGGTCGAGTAGGGCGTGGGTAGCGCGCTGGCCAGGATCGGGGCGACGAGAACGATGCCGAACAGGGTCGCGATCGCGCCGGCGGTGTTGCGGATCAGAAATCCGAGCCCGATGCCGATCAGGCCGATCAGGGTCAGATAGAGGGCGGCGCCGAGGATCGCGCGTTCGGCTCCGGGCGTGCTCAGGGTGGCTTGGGCGTGGGTGCTGGCTTGGGCACGCTGGCCGAGCAGGAACCCGAGCAGTGTCGCGATCAATGAAACGAGGACGACGAGGACGGCGAAGACGACAGCTTTGGCGAGGAGCACGGGTTGGCGGCGCGGCACTGCGGCCAGCGAGGAGCGGATCATCCCGGTGCTGTACTCGCCGGTGATCACCAGGACTCCGAGGACGCCGATCGCGAGCTGGGCCAGGAAGACGCCGCGCAGGCTGATCTGGGTGGCATCCAGGTCGAAGGCGACCGGGCCGTTCGGCCCGACGCCCTGCTGCATGCGATGGGTGTGCAGCGCGCTGAACAGTGTCCCCAGACCGTCGGTGATGAGGAGCGCGGCCAGCAGGCTGTACCAGGTGGAGCGCAAGGAACTCAGTTTGATCCATTCCGAGCGGATGACACCGAGCTGGGTGACCCGACCTGGTCCCATCTCGCCGCTCCGCGCGGTCACGCTCGCCGTCACCGCAGGCCGCCTGCGGGCGCCGGCTGCGACTCGTCGCCGCTGGGGGCGCCGCCGTGGAACTCGACGGCGTCACGGGTGATCTCCATGAACGCCTCCTCCAGGGTCGCCTGTTGGGGGGTGAGCTCGACCAGCGGGATCGCCTCCCGCGCAGCGATCAGCCCGATCGTCGTGCTGTCGGTGCCGCTGACCTGCAGCGTGTCGGGCGCGAGCCGGTGGATGTGTTGTGCGGTGCCGGCCAGCAGCGACGCCAATCGGTCCGCCTCGCCCGTGCGGACCAGAACCGCGCCCGAACCGGCGCCGCGGATCACGTCGGCAACGCTGCCCGAGGTGATCAGCTTGCCGCGGCCGACCACGATCAGTTCGCCGGCCGTCACCGCCATCTCGCTCATCAGATGCGAAGAAACGAACACCGTGCGACCCTCAGCGGCCAGCGCCTTGAGCAAGTTCCGGATCCACAAGATCCCTTCCGGGTCCAAGCCATTGACCGGCTCGTCCAGCAGCAGGACTCCAGGATCGCCCAGCAACGCCGAGGCGATCCCCAGGCGCTGCCCCATACCCAGTGAGAAGCCGCCTACACGCTTGTCCGCGACACCCTCAAGGCCGACCAAGCCGATCATCTCATCGACCCGCGTCCGCGGAATGTTGTTGGTCGCGGCCATAGCCCGCAAGTGGTTACGAGCCGACCGTCCGGTGTGGACGGCTCGAGCCTCCAGAAGGGCGCCCACCTCACGCAGCGGCGCCGGATGCTCAACGTAGGGCTTTCCATTGATCGACGACGTGCCGGCATTCGGGCGGTCCAGGCCCAGCAGCAGACGCATGGTCGTTGACTTGCCCGACCCGTTCGGGCCCAGGAACCCGGTGACCACACCCGGACGCACCACGAAGCTCAGGTCATCAACAGCAGTCTTGGGCCCGTAGTGCTTGGACAGAGCAACCGCCTCGATCACCACGCACCTGCCCAGTCAACTCGTCGCTGCCCCGTCACGGCGTGAACATAACCGCATCCGGGCCCCGGCCTGTCGATCTTCATCGCCGGTGCACAGCTACCGTGTCGTCGCTCCCCGGCCGCAACCTGAACCGCGGCAGCCGGCCCACCCCGAGTATCACGCCGGGCCCGACAGCCACGCCCACACCCCGAATCACGTCCAAGCCCAATCCGCATACCGCACACAATTCCGGTGCACCAGCTAACTGACATCAGGGCCGACCCCGACCTCGACCCTGAACTACTCCTGACAATCGGCCCGCGCGATCTCTGTCGCTCGCATTGCCGGAGGTCAACGAACGCACGAGCCATGTGGGTGAACGGTCGACGGGCGCGCACTCGCCAAGGGCTGCTGGTCGTCAACAACGCTGCGACGTGGCACGATTCCGCAGGTGACCAGCAGTCCCGCCACGGCGCAGCACCTGCGCGATCTTGCGCGGCTGCGCCGCGTTCGTGATCGGATCGACCGGGAGTATGCGCAGCCGTTGGACGTCGAGGCACTCGCGCGCGGCGCGCACATGTCGGCCGGGCACCTGAGTCGTGAGTTCCGGCTGGCCTACGGCGAATCGCCCTACGGCTACCTGATGACGCGGCGCATCGAGCGCGCGATGGCGCTGCTGCGTCGGGGCGACCTCAGCGTCACCGAGGTCTGTTTCGCGGTGGGCTGCTCGTCGCTGGGCACCTTCAGCACTCGCTTCAGCGAGTTGGTCGGTGTGGCGCCCAGCACCTATCGGCGCCAGACAGCTCGCGCGACGGCGGGGATGCCGTCGTGCGTCGCGAAACAGGTCAGCAGACCGATCAGGAATCGAGAAGCGCCGCACACCGAGGCGCAGCTAGCGTGAGCGTCATGGACATCACCATTCACTTGAGCTCCCTGCCCCACGACGACCCGGAGGCATCCCTGGCCTTCTACCGCGACACCCTCGGCTTCGAGGTCCGTAGCGACGTCGGCAGCGGCAAGATGCGCTGGATCACGGTCGGCCCCGCCGATCAGCCCGGCACCGCCATCCTCCTGGCGCCGCCGGGCGCCGACCCCGGCATCACCGACGAGGAGCGCCGCACCATCGCCGAGATGATGGCCAAGGGAACCTACGGCTGGATCCTGCTGGCCACCAAAGACCTCGACGGCACCTTCGAGCGGGTGCAGGCCAGCGACGCCGAGGTCGTCCAGGAACCGACCGAGCAGCCCTACGGCATGCGCGACTGCGCCTTCCGCGATCCCGCAGGCAACATGGTGCGCATTCAGGAGCTGCGCTGAGATGACATCCCTCGAATACGTCACTCTCGAGGTGCCCGACCCCACGGCCGCCGAGGCGTTCTACACCGCCGCCCTCGGTGTGAGCGCTCACGTGGGCGTACGCGCCTCGGAGGCGGCGACGACCGGCTTTCGTGGGTTCACCGTGTCACTGGTGGTGTCCCAGCCGAGCACAGTCGACAATCTCATCGGCACCGCCCTCGACGGCGGCGCCAGTACTTTGAAGCCGGCCAAGAAGGGGTTCTGGGGCTACGGCGGCGTAGTGCGCGCCCCGGACGGGGCGATATGGAAGGTCGCGACGTCGTCCAAGAAGGACACCGGCCCGGCCACCCGGCAGATCGACGACATCGTGCTGTTGCTGGGAGTCGCGGACGTCAAGGCGAGCAAGCGGTTCTACGTCGACCGCGGCCTGGCCGTGGCGAAGAGCTATGGCAGCAAGTACGTCGAGTTCGACACCCCGTCGTCGCACGTCAAGCTTGCGCTCTACGGACGCAGTGCACTCGCCAAGGACGGCGGCGTCTCGCCCGACGGCACCGGATCGCACCGGATCGTCATCGGCAGCGATGCCGGGCCCTTCACCGACCCGGACGGGTTCGCGTGGGAGACCGCGTCGGTCTGAGGTTGATCTGACACCTCGGCCGGGCGCGATCCAGTAGGCGGGCGGCCGACGCCGCGACCGCGACGCGGCCCCACGCTTCGGCGTCCCGCTGAGTCGCGACGGTCCGCTGGAGGGCACGTACCGATCGACGGCCCGGACCGATCGACGGCCCGGACGCGCGCCGGCTTGCTCGCCGACTAACCCCCTTGCAGTGGCCCAATTGTGGTGACCGAGCTGGCGTAGCGATCCACGTAATCTTGTCCGGACAGTCGCTGGACCGCCGCGCGCACTGTTTCGGTCACGTCGCGCAGGATCGGCGATGATCGTTCGTCCTCGGCTCGTCCGGAGAAGTCCAGGGCGGGACCGAAATGCACGGCGACCGGGCTCCGATGCCAGCGGCGGTCACCGGCGATCAAGACCTGATCGGTACCCAGCAGGCCGACTGGAATAACCGGCGCACCGGAGCGCAGCGCGAGTCTCGCTACGCCGGTGCGGAACTTGTGCAGCCGTCCGTCCGGTGAGCGGGTGCCCTCGGGATAGATCCCGAGGGCCTTACCGTCAGCGAGCAGCTCGACGCCGGTTTGGATCGTGGAAGCGGCGGCCTGCGTGTCGGCGCGGTCGACGGGAACGTGGCCATATTCGCGGAACATTCGGGCCACGAACCGTCCCCTTAGGCCGGGTTGGGTGAAGTACTCGGCCTTGGCGAAGTAGACAACTTGGCGGCGGGCCGTAACCGGGGTAAAGACTTCGTCGGCGGCGGACAGGTGGTTAGCGGCGATGATCACGCCCCCGGTTCGTGGCACGTGCTCAAGCCCGGTTACCTCCGGCCGGAAGTAGGCGCGCACGGCCGGATAGCCGATGAGTTCGGTGGCCCGGTACAGCAACACCCGCCAACGGTAGCTGTGCCTGTGCCAGGTCTCGCCGCCGGCTGTGCCCTCCCGACGATCAAGGAGAAATGGCCGTTGTTGGAGATCAACTTGCGGCCATTTCTCCTTGATCGTCGGGGGGAGGGGGGAGGAGCGGGCCGGGTGTGCGGTTAGTTGGCGCCGACGACCTGGAAGTTCTGGTTGACGAAGATGTGGTGGGGCCAGTTGACGCCGATGGTGTGGACTTCGTATTCGCCGCCGCTTAGCTGGACGACGCGGTCGACGACACCGCCTGGGTAGGCGGCCAGCGCGGCTTCGGTTGCCTTGTTCGCTGTCGTTCCGCTGACGATGGTTCCTGATCCTTCGGTGTAGTTGGGGATCTGGCCGACGGTTTTTGCCGTGCTCGGTGCGCCTTGCTGGAAGGGGACCACCCCGGCCGCCGAGGAAGCCGCTGACCCGTCGCTGCCGGCCGGTTGCACGATGATCTGGGTGGCCGTGATGGTCGTTGAGTTGGTGGTGCCCAGGACCAGGACAGCTTCACCGGTGGTGATGGCACTGGCCGAGGTCGAACTGGCCCCGTTCTGGTAGGTCGTGGCGGGTGCCTCGTTGACGGTCACCTTCTGACCGGTGGCTGTGGTGAGTGTGAAGCTCGAGGTGGTCAGGCTGCCGACGGTGCCGGATGATCCGCCGGCGGCCGGTCCGGACCGCGCGTTGGATCCTCCGCCTCCCGATAGCGGACCGCGGGCCGCGCCGCCGCCGGAGGCGGGGTTCCCGGCTGCTGCCGAGCTGGACGTGCTGGCCGTGCTGGAGGTGCTCGACGTGCCCAGGACGACGGACACTGCGATCACCGCACACGTCAGCGCGGCGGCCGCGAGCCACGTTATTTTCCTCGACAGCAACCGCCGTAGCCGTGGCCAGGGTGCCTGCCTGGCCAGGGTTGCCGAGGCCGGCGAGCCTGGCGAGGACGCGGGCGGGGCAGGCGGCGCAGAACCGGCGCCGGCTGAACTTCCCGCAGCCGGCGGCCCGGAGGGCGCGCTCGATACGGGGCCAGTCGGAAAGCTCTCGCCCGGGCTGCTCTCGCGCGGGCTGCTCTCGCGCGGGCTGCTCTCGCGCGGGCTGGACTCGCGCGGGCTGCTCTCGCGCGGGGTGCTTGGTTGGTAATCGTTCATGATGGCGCTCCTCTGACTCAAACAACTCATCCGAGACTGGCCACCGTTGCTTCGAAGTCCCTGTAGGCCGCCTGTGATCAGAGCGTGACTACTCAGAACCCGCGTACCTTAGAGCGATGGTGGGCAAGATCAGACGAAGCGTCATCGAGATCGGCCTGATCGTTTCCGGCAAGAAGAAGGGGCACGTCGTCGTGCAGGACGACGACGGTCGGCACTACACGCTGGAACCGCTCAGTGCGGACGAGGTCATCGACCTGAAAGAAGAAGGCGTGATCCCACCCGATTTCTGAGGGCGGTCGAAAACCGGACGCGCGCGTAAGCCGCCGATTGCGTCAAGCTCCGCGGTCGCGTCGGCCGGTAGCTCGAGCGCGGCGCCGGCGACGTTCTCGCGCAGGTGTGCCACCGATGACGTGCCGGGGATCAGCAGCATGTTCGGCGAGCGATTCAGCAGCCAGGCGAGCGCGACGGCCATCGGTGACGCGTCGAGCCGTTTCGCGACGGCGTGCAAGGTGTCCGACTGCAGCGGTGAGAAACCCCCGAGCGGGAAGTACGGCACGTACGCGATGCTCTGCCGAGCAGTGAGGTCGACGAGGGCGTCGTCCTCACGGCGAGCGACGTTGTAGAAGTTCTGCACGCACACGACCGGTGCGATCGACTGCGCCTCGGCGAGCTGGTCGGAGTTGACGGTGCTCAGGCCGAGATGGCGGATCAGCCCCTGTCGTTGCAGCTCGGCGAGCGCCTCGAATTGCTCCGCGATCGAGCCCGGCTCGGGTGCGTCCAACCCGCCTACGCGCAGGTTGACGATGTCGAGCACGTCGAGCCCGAGGTGCCGCAGATTGTCGTGGACCTGCGCGCGCAGCTCCGCGGGCGTGCGGGCGTGCGGCCACCCGCCCTGCTCATCGCGGCGGGCGCCGACCTTCGTGACGATGTGCAGATCGCCACGGTAGGGCGCGAGTGCCTGACGGATGATCTCGTTTGTGACGTGCGGGCCGTAGAAGTCGGCGGTGTCGATGTGCCGGACACCGAGGTCAACGGCCTCGCGCAGCACCGCGATCGCGGCGTCGCGGTCCTTCGGCGGCCCGAAGACGCCGGGACCGGCAAGCTGCATGGCGCCGTATCCGACGCGGGTGAGCTCGAGGTCGCCGACGGGGTAGCTGCCGCCGGCAAGGACTGGGATATCGCGGGGTGCCATAGATAGTTTCCTTCCCGCTCGCGTTGGGGTGCCGCGAACAAGATCCAGGATGCCCCATGCGTCGCGGGCCAGGCAGTGCCCCCGTCATCCTGGGGATGGTCAGAACCGGCTGGCGGTGCTGCTGAGACCCAGATCGCAACGCCGTAGGACAGGCGTGTGGATCGCACGAGGGTGGCGTGATGAAGTCGTGAGAACGTCCTCGCCCACGCGCCTTCCTCACGCCGCGCGGCATTGAATCTGCTGTGCCCAGTGAAACACTGGAGCCGGTTCGGGATCTCCGTCGAATCCCCAGCGTGGAGTCACAGTGACTGACGTCCTGTTCGTCGTGATAACCGTCGCGATCTTCGCCTTACTCGGCTTGGCCGTGAAGGGGGCGGAACGATTGTGAGCACCGCCAACCTCGTCGGCTTGATCGTGTCAATCGTTCTTGTGGGGTACCTGGTACTCGCCTTGATCTTTCCGGAGAAGTTCTGATGAGCAGCACAGCGGCCGGCCTTGTCTTCATTGCCAGTCTTGTCATCGCGCTCGCATTGGTCCACAAACCGCTGGGCGATTACATGGCCAGGGTGCTGACCGGCAAGAGACATCTCGCCGTCGAGCGGGTGGTCTATCGAGCGGGCGGCATCGACGGTGAAGCCGATCAAAGCTGGGGACGTTACCTGCGCTCAGTGCTGGCCTTCAGTGCCGTATCGGTTGTCTTCCTCTACGTATTCCTGCGCGTACAGCATCACTTCTGGCCGCCGTATGCGGTTCCGCAGATGTCGGCGGCACAGTCGTGGAACACCGCGGCCAGCTTCGTGACCAACACCAACTGGCAGAGCTACTCCGGTGAAAACGCGTTGGGCTATGTCGTGCAGATGGCCGGTCTCGCAGTGCAGAACTTCGCCTCGGCTGCCGTCGGTATCGCGGTGGCGATCGCGCTGGTCCGCGGCTTCGCCCGCAACAAGACCGACCGGCTCGGCAACTTCTGGGTCGACCTGACCAGGATCTGCCTGCGGGTACTCCTGCCGATCTCGATCGTGTTCGCGATCATCTTCGTGGGTGCCGGCATGATCCAGAACCTGCACCACTACGCCACCCTGAGCACCGTCGCGGGTGGGAGCCAAACGATGACCGGCGGCCCGGTTGCCAGCCAGGAAATCATCAAGGAACTCGGTACCAACGGCGGCGGTTTCTACAACGTCAACTCCGCCCATCCGTTCGAGAACCCCACAACCTGGACGAACTGGCTGCAGATCTTCCTGCTGTTGTGCATCTCCTTCTCGCTGCCGCGCACCTTCGGCAAGATCGTCGGGGACAAGCGGCAGGGCTACGCGATCGTCGCCGTGATGGCCCTGCTCGCGGTGTTGAGCCTGGGGCTGAATCTCGCCTCCCAAACTGCCCATCACGGCACGGTTCCGACCGCCGTCGGCGCGGCCACCGAGGGCACCGATACCAGGTTCGGCGTGCCCGACTCGGCAGCGTTCGCCACCGGAACAACGCTGACCTCGACCGGGGCGGTGGACAGCTTCCACGACAGCTACACCAGCCTGGCCGGTGGCACGCTGTTGCTGAACATGATGCTGGGCGAGGTAGCGCCCGGCGGCACCGGATCAGGCCTGTACGGCATTCTGATCCTGGCGGTTCTGTCGGTGTTCATCGCCGGGCTGATGGTCGGCCGAACGCCGGAGTACCTCGGCAAGAAATTGGGTGGCCGGGAGATCAAATTCGCTTCGCTCTACATCCTGACCACTCCGATGGTGGCCTTGGTCGGCACAGCTGTAGCCATGGCGTTGCCCGGTGAACGGGCCAGCATGCTCAACAGCGGCCCGCACGGTCTGTCCGAGGTGCTGTACGCGTTCACGTCCGCGGCCAACAACAACGGCAGCGCGTTCGCAGGCATCTCTGTCAACACCAACTGGTACAACACCGCTCTGGGTATCGCGATGCTGGTCGGACGGTTCCTGCCAATGGTGTTCGTCCTCGGCTTGGCCGGCTCTTTGGCCCGGCAGAAACCCGTTCCAGTATCGGACGGAACGCTGCCGACGCACCGACTGCTATTCGTCGGCCTACTCACCGGCGTGACCCTGATCGTCGTCGGACTCACGTACTTCCCAGCTCTGGCTCTGGGACCGCTCGCAGAAGGACTGCACTCATGACCATCACCGAGATCTCGCCACCTGCGGGCACGCCCGGCCAGCGCACACCGGCTTCGGGCCCACGGCGGGTCCAGGGCGGTCTGCTGGATCCCGCGATGTTGTGGAGATCCTTGCCGGCCGCGGCTGCGAAGCTCGACCCGCGCACCTTGTACAAAAACCCGGTCATGTTCATCGTCGAAATCGGCGCGGTGTTCACCACGGTTGAGGCGATCGCAAAACCGTCGGTGTTCGCTTGGCTGATCGTGATCTGGCTCTGGTTGACCACCATCTTCGCCAACCTGGCAGAGGCAGTTGCCGAAGGACGTGGCAAGGCACAGGCCGAATCACTTCGCCGGGCCAAGACCGACACGATGGCTCGCCGGCTGGTCGACCCGAACAACTTCGGCGGCCGTGAAGAGTCGATTCCGGCGCCGGAGTTGCAGCAGGGCGATCGTGTGGTCTGCGAAGCCGGCGACACCATCCCTGGCGACGGCGACGTGATCGATGGCGTGGCAAGCGTCGACGAGAGTGCCATCACCGGTGAGAGCGCGCCGGTCATCCGCGAAAGCGGCGGCGACCGGAGCTCGGTCACCGGCGGCACCAAGGTGCTGTCGGACCGCATCGTCATCCAGATAACCCAAAAACCAGGCGAAAGTTTCATCGACCGGATGATCGCCCTTGTCGAGGGCGCCAGTCGGCAGAAGACTCCGAACGAGATCGCCCTGAACATCCTGCTTGCCTCGCTCACGATCATCTTTCTGCTTGCGACGGTGACCCTGCAGCCGTTGGCCATCTTCTCCAAGACGAACCAGCCAGGCATTCCCAACACGGCCGCGCTGGACAGCAACGGACTGACCGGCATCGTCCTGGTGTCGTTGCTGGTCTGCCTGATCCCGACCACGATCGGAGCCTTGCTGTCCGCCATCGGGATCGCGGGAATGGACCGTCTGGTGCAGCGCAACGTGCTTGCGATGAGCGGTCGAGCGGTCGAAGCGGCGGGCGACGTCAACACCCTGCTGCTCGACAAGACCGGCACCATCACGCTGGGCAACCGGCAAGCGAGCGAGTTCCTGACCGTCGACGGTGTGCCGGTCGAGGCCCTTGCCGATGCCGCGCAACTGTCCTCCCTGGCCGACGAAACGCCCGAGGGTCGCTCGGTGGTGGTGTTGGCCAAGACCCAGTACGGCCTGCGGGAACGGGCTACCGGTGAACTGACCCACGCCTCGTGGGTGCCGTTCACCGCGCAAACCCGAATGAGCGGGGTGGACCTGAGCGCAATCGACTCCCAGCCGGCACGCGAGGTCCGCAAGGGTGCGGCGGGATCGGTGGCCAACTGGGTCCGCGAGAACGGCGGCCAGATTCCGCACCAGATGGATCAGGTCGTCGACGGCATCAGCGCCTCCGGCGGCACGCCGCTTGCTGTAGCTGAGCGGGTTGCCGGGTCGGCCGCGCACGTCCTGGGTGTCATTCACCTCAAGGACGTCGTCAAGCAGGGCATGTCCGAACGGTTCGACGAGCTGCGCCGGATGGGCATCAGGACCGTGATGATCACCGGAGACAACCCTTTGACAGCAAGGGCGATCGCCGAGGAGGCCGGAGTCGATGACTTCCTGGCGGAGGCGACGCCTGAGGACAAGATGGCCCTCATCAAAAGGGAGCAGGAAGGCGGCAAGCTGGTTGCGATGACCGGTGACGGAACCAACGACGCGCCCGCGCTGGCGCAGGCCGACGTGGGCGTGGCAATGAACACCGGCACGTCGGCGGCCAAGGAAGCCGGCAACATGGTCGATCTCGATTCTGACCCGACGAAACTGATCGAGATTGTCGAGATCGGCAAGCAGTTGCTGATCACGCGTGGTTCGCTGACGACGTTTTCGATCGCCAACGATGTGGCCAAGTACTTCGCGATCATTCCCGCCATGTTCGCCGCGTTGTATCCCGGGCTGGACAAGCTCAACATCATGCGGCTGCATTCGCCGCAATCAGCGATTCTGTCGGCGGTCATCTTCAACGCGCTGGTCATCGTCGCGCTGATTCCGCTGGCACTGCGTGGGGTGCGTTACAAGCCCAGTTCGGCCAGCCAGATGTTGCGGCGAAACCTCTACATCTACGGCCTGGGCGGCATCGTCTCGCCATTCATCGGAATCAAGATCATCGACCTGCTCATCCAGTTCATTCCAGGAATCCGGTAATCACAATGAAATCAATACTGACCTCGCTGCGCACCTTCGCCGCGGCGTTTCGGATACTGCTGATCTTCACGGTGATCCTGGGTATCGGCTACCCGCTCGCCGTTACGGCCATCGCGCAAGTCCCCGGGCTGAAGAGCCGCGCGGACGGCTCACTGATCTCGGCCAATGGCAAAGTCGTCGGGTCCAAGTTGATCGGCCAGAATTTCCTGGACAGCAAGGGCAATCCGCTGGTGCAGTACTTCCAGCCTCGTCCCTCTGCAGCGGGCACCGGCTACGACCCGACTGCCACCAGCGCGAGCAACCTCGGTCCGGAGTCGATCGTCGATACGCTGCCCGACCCATCGGTGAAGGGTGACACCGGCAAGCAGAGCCTGCTCACCCAGGTCTGCGCCCGCAGTCTGGCGGTCGGCCAGCTGGAAGGTGTCGATGGGTCGCGGCCGTTCTGCACGCCGGACGGGGTTGGAGCCGTGTTGGCGGTGTTCTGGTCCGGGCCGGGCTACCAGGGGACGATCACCCGGGTGGTCAGCCTCAACCAGACCGGCACCCAGACGCCCTTCCTCCGCAGCTACCGCGGTGTGAAGGTCGAACTCGCCACGTTCGGCGCCGATTACTCCACCGGTCAGGTGATCCCGATCCGAGGCGGCGCGCCTGCGCACCCGGCGGTTCCTTCCGACGCCGTCACCGCGTCGGCGTCCGGTCTGGATCCGGAGATCAGTCCGGCGTACGCGGCCATCCAAGAGGCGCGGGTTGCCAAGGCCCGAGGCATCACGCTGGCCCAGGTGCAGGCGCTCGTGAGCAAGTACAGCAAGGGCCGGGACCTGGGATTTCTGGGGGAGCCACGGGTGAACGTGTTGCAGCTGAACCTCGCACTCGACGCTCAGTACCCGAAGCCGTAGCTGCAAGGGGCTGGCAGGAATGACACAACGCGGTCAACTCCGGGTCTACCTCGGTGCGGCGCCAGGCGTCGGCAAGACCTTCAAGATGCTCGACGAAGGCAACCGACGCCTGGCCCGCGGCACCGACGTGGTGGTCGCCTTCGTCGAGACTCACGGCCGCGTGCACACCCTCGAACGCATCGGCGAACTGCCGATCCTGCCGCGCATGAAGCTGAGCTACCGAGGTAGCGAGTTCGAAGAGATGGACCTGGCGGAGGTGCTCAATCGTCGACCCGAGGTTGCACTGGTCGATGAGTTGGCGCACACGAACATCCCCGGCACCGGATACGCCAAGCGGTGGCAGGCGGTCGAGGTCCTCCTCGAGGCCGGCATCGATGTCGTCACCACGGTGAACGTCCAACACCTGGAGTCTCTCAACGACGTGGTGCAGGCGATTACCGGCGTGCCACAAAGGGAAACCGTGCCCGACTCGGTCGTGCGCGCAGCAGAGCAGGTCGAGCTGGTCGACATGACGCCAGAGGCGCTCCGACGGCGGATGGCGCACGGCAACGTCTACAAAATCGACAAGGTCAACGCAGCACTGTCGAACTACTTTCGGCCCGGCAACCTGACCGCGCTACGGGAACTTGCCCTGCTCTGGTTGGCTGACAGCGTAGAAGAGGGGATGCAGCGCTACCGCGAACAGCACGGCATCGCAGCTACCTGGGAGACCAAAGAACGTGTGGTCGTCGCCGTAACCGGTGGTCCGGAAGGAGAGGCGCTCATCCGGCGCGCGGCCAGAATCGCGGACCGGTCCACCGGCGGCGAACTACTCGCCGTCCACATCGCCCGAAGCGACGGACTTGCAGGCTCGTCCATCGCATCCCTTGACGAGCAGCGGCTGTTGGTGGAATCGCTCGGCGGCAGCTTCCATTCGATCATCGGGGACGACATCCCCACCGCTGTGCTGGACTTCGCCAAAGCCAACAACGCGACGCAAATCGTCATCGGCGCGAGCCGTCGCAATCCCACGGTGGCCGCCCTTACCGGGCCCGGTACCGGCATGAGCATCACCCGGCGATCCGGCACTATCGACGTCCATGTCGTCAGCCACGATTACATCGGCAAGGGTCGAATCCTTCCCAAGCTGACCGGCGGCCTGACCACCAAACGACGATTCCTCGGGCTCGTCGTCGGCTCGCTGTCACTCGCGGTGCTCGTCCCGGTCTGCGCGGCGTTCCGCGCTGACCTGAGCCTGGCCAGCGACATGCTCTTGTTCCTGCTGATCGTGGTCATCTGCAGCCTCATCGGCGGCTTCTACCCGGCGCTGGCGGCCGCGATCGCGGCCAGCCTGCTTCTGAACTACTTCTTCGTCCCGCCGATCCACACGTTCACAATCTCCCAAGGGGAGAACGTTCTTGCCCTGGCGGTGTTCATCATCATCGCGGTTCTGGTGTCGCGGGTCGTCGACCAGGCGGCACGCCGCAATATCGAGGCAGCTCGGTCAAACGCTGAAGCGGAAACGCTGTCCACTCTGGCCGGGAGCTTGCTGCGCGGTGAGCAGGCGCTACCGGCCCTCATGGAGCGAGTTCGAGAGACGTTTGCAGTGAGCAGTGTGACCCTGCTTCGGCGCGAGAGCGACGCTCCGGCCAGCGCGGGTACCAACGCGCTCGCACATGCCAGCGGAAGTCTGCGGGGAACCTGGTCCAAGATTGCCAGCGTCGGCGACGACCCGTGCGAGCGCCCGGACGAAGGCGACACAGAGGTCCCGGTCGGTGACGCGCTGGCGCTGGTGCTGCGCGGACGCAAGCTTGCCGCCGAGGACCAGAGGCTGCTCGCCGCGTTCGCAACTGAGGTCGCTGTTGCCTATCAGCAACGCCAGCTCAGCGCGGCAGCCCACGCGGCCGACCAACTTGCCGAGTCCGACCGAACCCGTGCTGCTCTCTTGAACTCGGTGAGTCATGACCTGCGCACGCCTATCGCCTCCGCGAAGGCTGCCGTGTCCAGCATTCTCAGCGACGACGTCGACTGGAGTGAGCAGGACCGGCGCTCCCTGCTGCGTGATGCAGACAATGCCCTGGACCGGCTGACCGCTCTCGTCACGAACCTGCTGGATCTGTCGCGCTTGGACGCGGGCGCGCTGTCGGTCAGCCGACAAGCCATTGGCTTGGACGACGTGGTCAACAAGGCGTTGGCGCACACCCCGCACAGCGATCACGTGCAGCTCGACGTCTCACCCACGTTGCCAGAAGTCACCGCCGATGCCGGGCTGCTCGAACGAGTCGTCGCGAACGTGATTCAGAACGCGCTGCGTTACAACCCACCCGGCGCGAACGTCCTCGTCACCGCGAGCGTGCTGGGGGAAATGGTCGAGCTACGCGTCATCGATCAAGGCCCGGGCATCCCGGCCTCTGAACGTGACTCGGTGTTCGAGCCGTTCCAGCGCCGCGACGACAAAGCAGTCAGCACCGGCGCCGGGGTCGGGTTGGGTCTTGCCATTGCACGCGGTTTCGTCAAGGCCATGGCCGGGACCATCTCGCTGGAGGAAACCCCGGGCGGGGGTCTCATGGTCAGCATCGTCCTGCCAGCGGCGCACGCGCCCAGTATCGACTCAGTCAGCCAATGACACACGTGCTCATCGTCGACGACGAACCGCAGTTGCTGAGGACGCTGGTGCTCAGCCTGACGCAGCGTGGCTTCGAGGTCAGCACCGCAGCCGACGGGCGAACCGCGCTGGGGCTCGTCAAGAGCGAGACTCCTGACCTGCTGTTGCTTGACCTCGGATTGCCCGACCTGGACGGCTTGGAGATCATCCGCCGCCTCAGGCATGACGATTCCGCATTGCCGATCATCGTGTTGTCCGCTCGCAGCGGCAGCAACGACAAGATCGTGGCCCTCGATCTCGGCGCCATCGACTACATGACCAAACCCTTTGACATGAACGAGTTGCTCGCACGTCTTCGTGCAGTCGCCCGGCGAAAGGCAACAACCCAGCCGGTGACGTCACTGAAACTCGGCAGCATCCGCATCGATCTATCCGCCAGGCTGATAGTGAAAATCGACGATCTGGGGGACGAGTCGATCCATTTGACGCCGACCGAATGGCGGATGCTGGAGATGCTGCTGCGCAATCCCGGCGCGCTGGTCAGCTCGCGCGAGCTGTTGACCGCGCTGCGCGGCGGTCCGGACAACACCGAAAGCAGCTACCTTCGGATTTACATGGCCCAACTGCGCCGCAAACTAGAGACCGAACCCAGCCGGCCGCGTTACCTGCTGACCGAACCGGGCATGGGATACCGCTACCAACCGTGATAACTGCCGAGGATGCAGATGAAGATGCGATGCAGATGAAGATGCCAGAGTGGATGACGCGGGATCGACTGGCGATGGTCGCCGCGCTGCTCGGACCCCTGGGCGCGTGCGCAATTCTGGTGCCGTTTCGGCGAAGCCTCGCCAACACCGACGCGGCACTCGTGCTGGTGATCGTGATTGTGGCCGTCGCCGCGCTCGGCAACCGGCTCAGCGCATTCCTGGGGGCGCTGTCGGCCGGCGTGTGGTTCGACTTCTTCCTGACCAAGCCCTACGAGCGGTTCGCGATCACGTCCCGAGCGGACGTCGAGACGACATTGCTGCTGCTCGTGGTCGGTGTCAGCGTCACCGAACTGGCTATCTGGGGACGTCGTGAGCATGCCCGATCCGGCCAGCAGACCGGGTACTTGGCCGGTCTGCACGCCGCTTCCGAGGTGGTGGCGACCGGCGGCTCGCCGACCCAACTCGCCGACCGCGTGGTCGACCTGCTTATCGACGTGCTCAGTCTTAAGAAATGCCATTTCCATTTCGGCACCGGCCTGGGCAATCCCCGCCTGCAGCATGACGGCACGGTGGCTTGGGGTGAGACGCTCTGGGACGTCGACAACGAGGGACTGCCTTCGAACGTGGAGACTGAGCTGCTCGTATCGGCTGGTGGCCGTTTCTGGGGGCGGTTCCTGATGACCCCCGAACTTGACTCGAGGCCGACGCTCACCCAACGTCTGGTTGCGGTGTCGCTGGCCGATCAGGTGGGCGCGGCCCTGAGTGACTACAACGCCGACCTCGGGTAGTGGTCCGGTCGGCGCTTGGTCTGTGTCGGTAGTCTCAGCCGCCGCGCCAGCGCGTGAACAGGCGTGAGGATCCCCGCGAAAGGCCGTGATGATGTCGCTAGCGGGCTGGCAGCGGCAGGTGGTCGGTGCGAGCGTAGATGGTGTCCACTCGAACCAGGAGTCACCGCATATGACGCTCGCACAACTCATCCCGTCGCTACGAACTTCGCTTCCCCATCCGATCGAACCGTGGCTCTGGCCGGCTTCGACGCATCACCTACCGGCGGGCGACCTGTCTGTCGGTGGAGTCAGTCTGGTCTCGCTCATCGACGAACAGGGGTCCGCCTGCCAGGTCCTGGACATCGGCGAGTTTCGGGACCGAGCGACCCAGTATCGGCGCGCGTACCACGACGGCGATGTGTCCTACGCGGGAAAGGCATTCTTGACCCGCGCGGTGTGTCGATGGGTCGAGCACGCCGGGCTCGGGCTCGACGTTTGCACGGCAGGCGAACTGTACGTCGCGCGCTCGGCAGACTTCCCGATCGATCGCATCACGTTGCACGGCAATGCGAAATCCGCCGACTTGCTCCGGACCGCAATCCCCGCCGGCGTCGGACGCATCGTCGTGGACAACCTCGACGAGATCGAGCTCCTTTCGACCCTGGCCTATGGTGCTGGCCGCCAGAAGGTCCTGCTGCGAGTCATCCCCGGTGTCGACGCACGCACCCACCCCTCGATCACCACTGGCGTGGAGGGTCAGAAGTTCGGGCTGTCCATCGAGGACGGCTCCCTTACGGAGGCGGTCGCGCGGGTACTCGCGACACCGCACCTCGACTTGGTCGGGTTGCATTGCCACCTCGGGTCGCAGATCTCCAGTATCGAACCGTTCGTCGCGGCGGTCGGCACGATGGTCGATCAACTGGCAGGTATCAGCAGCGACTTCGGAATCACCTTGGCCGAGCTGAACCTGGGGGGCGGATTCTGCATCGCGTACCACAGCGCTGATGTGCCGATGGGTGTCGCGGATACCGCGACGGCCATCCGGCGCGCGGTGCGATCGGCTTGTCAGCAAAGGGGAATCGCGATGCCACGGCTGGCGGTGGAACCGGGCCGATCCATCGCCGGGCCGGCGGGAGTGACCGTCTATCGGGTGCTTACCGTGAAGCACAGCGCGGGTCGCCGCTGGGTGATGGTCGACGGCGGCATGGCCGACAACCCTCGCCCATGCCTCTACGGGGCGAAGTACACCGCCAGGCTGCTCGGCAGGCTGTCCGGTGCACGCGACGACCATATGACCGTTGCCGGCCAACACTGCGAGGCGGGCGACGTCCTGATCGCGGACGCGCTGCTGCCAGACGACATCCACCGTGGCGACCTGATCGTGATCCCGGCGACCGGTGCGTACCACCACAGCATGAGTTCCAACTACAACCATGTTCCGCGTCCACCACTGATCGGCGCGGACGGCGGCACAAGCCGGGTCCTGATCCGCCGCGAGACACTCGCCGATCTCATCGCACGAGAAGTTGCATCGCTGTGACGTCGCTCGCGCTGCTTTCTGCGACTGGCTTTCATCCGCATTCGCGCCATCACCTCGCGATCACGCGAACGTCACTGGTCGAGGGTCAGATCTGCGTTCAGTATCTGGTCTCGCCAACCCCAGCCGAACTGCGCACGACGGCACTGTTCGAATGTGACGGTGGCAGCGCAATCGACGAGAAGCGCCGGATCTATGATTGCGCGTTGGCCTATCGCCGATCTAGGGACGGCCGTCATGTCGTCGGCGCCCTGCGGATCGGCCCCGCGATCGTTGCCGCAAACAGCCGGGTCCGGGTGCTGTTCGCCCCGCTGAGCGGCTTGAGCGATGTGCTCTTCGAGTTGCAACTGATCATCCGTAGAGGCGTCGCACAACCCTGCTCCTTGCGCTGCATCCAGCGAGATTCGCCGTCGGTAGTCGACGAGTAATCGCCGTGTTGGCGGAGCCGCGTTCGGGTGGGGAACTCCGTTGAGCGCGATTGCCGCGTCCAATCACCCGAGGAGTTCGCGTACTCGTGGGATGACTTGGGTGCCGTACAGCTCGATGTTGGTCATGAGTGCTTGATGCGAGAGTCCTCCCATACCGTACTTCAAGTCGAAGCGGCTTGCGCCGAGAGTGGTCAGGTTCGCCGCGATCTTCTGCGCGACGGTTTCTGGTGACCCGACGTAGAGCGCCCCTTGTGGCCCTACCTCATACATGAATGACTGCTTGGTCGGGACGGCGAATCCGCGGGTCCGACTCACGCGGCGGAAGACCTCCAGGTAGTGCGGCCAGAACTGTTCACGAGCCAGCTCGTCCGTGGCGGCGACGTGGCCGGGCGAGTGCACTCCGACCGGTAAGGGTGCCCGTCCGAAACTTTCCAGCGCTTGTTGGAAGAGCTGGGAGAAGGGAGCGAACCGCGCCGGTGATCCGCCGATGATGGCGAGCATCAGCGAGAAGCCATAGCGTGCGGCGCGAACGACAGACTGGGGGCTTCCACCTACGCCGATCCAGGCCGGGAACGGTCCTGATTCGGTGTGCGGCACGACATCTTGATTATTGAGCGATGCACGGGTCTTACCCCGCCACGTGACCGGTCCGCCCTTGAGGAGTTCGGCGAAGAGATTGGTTTTCTCTTCGAACAGATCCTCATAGTCGGCCAGGTCGTAGCCGAAGAGCGGGAAGGAGTCGATGCTGGATCCTCGTCCGAGAATGACCTCTGCCCTACCGCCGGAGATGGCGTTGAGCGTGGAGTACCGCTGAAATACCCGCACCGGATCGTCCGAGCTCAATACCGTGACGGCCGAGCCGAGGCGGATGCGGGCCGTGCGCGCGGCAATCGCGCCGAGGACCACGTCGGCCGCCGAGAGCGGGAAGTCATCGGTGTGATGTTCACCGATACCGAAGAAGTCAACATCGACCTGGTCGGCAAGGACAGCTTGTTCGACAAGGTCGCGGATCGTTTGGGCGTGCGTGAGCGGGCGGTCCTCATCGTCGTGGGTGACATCGCCGAAGGTGTCCAGGCCGAGGACAAGTGGGAACAGGACAGGGTCGCTTGCGGTAACCCCTGCGGGGTCTGAAGGTGCTGCTGTCATGTCACATCTCTCTGTCTGGAGCGCGTTGGGCAATGGCTCGCGGCCACCGTCATGCGGCTTCGGCGTGTATCGCTCGTTCGAATTCGGTTCGCCGCAGCGATGCACCGAAGACAGGGCCTCCGGGCTGCAGAATGCTGCCGGCGCTCAGGCTGTCGAGCCGGACGGCGTCGTAGCCGATGCGCTCGATGACATCCGCCACGACGTCCACGGCGTCCGGGTCGTCACCGGCGACGCCGAGGGCGTTGCGTTCCGGTGAGCTTTCCGGTCGTCGTTCGTCTTCAAGTTCGTGATAGCCCACGTGGTTGAGCGTCTTGACGACGGTCGAGCGGGTAAGCCGATGCTGAACGATCTCGCTGCTGCCGTACTGGCGATTTTCGAACATCTCCTGGACTCCGTCGATGGGTGGCCAGTAATTCATCGTGTCGACGACGAGCTTGTCGGCCACCAATGCGGGGTGGAAGGCCGCGAACTTGTGAAGCGGGATCGCCAGCACCACGATGTCGGCGTCCTCGACCGCATCGGTTGCCCATCGTGGCTCGGCTCCAGGTACCAGCACCTGACTGATGAGTGCGATCTTCTCGGGTCGCCGGAAGCCGCGATCGCCACCTGATAGCCGGCCGCGATGGCGATCCGCGCGATCACGGGTCCGACATGGCCGGCACCGAGTACGGCTATTCGTGGCAACCGCGCAAGCAACGACGCGTCGAAACTCATGCCCGACCACCCCCTGCCCGAGGAGTCATCACGTCCGGGTGGAGATGGCTCTGCAGCGTCTGCATTATGTCGCCGAGCAGGTTGAATTGTTCCGGCGTCAACGCGTCGGCAAAATGCTTCTTGATGGCCCTCATATGGGGCGCTGTCGCGTGCCGGAACGCCTGCGCTCCGTCGGCGGTCAGCGAGACCTCAGCGCCGCGGCTGTCGGTGACGCAGTCGTCGCGGCGGATCAGACCACGTCGCTCCATCCGTCCGAGGTGATGAGACAGCCGGCTGCGCTCCCAATCGATGTTCGCCGCGAGCTCCGACGATCGCAATCGCTTGCCCACCGCTTCACGCAGCGCAAGCAAGACTTGATAGTCGGCGGGGGACAGGCTCGACTCCTGCAGTAGCTGGGCCCCCAGAATTCTCCGAAGCTCGTCGGTCGTGTCGAGCAGCGCCCGCCAAATTGTGAGCTCCTCGGATGTCATCCGTCGCCGGCTTATCGCGCTCGTGGTTATCGGAACTGGCTTGCCGTCTCTCACGATCCCACTCCAACTCATTGACACGTCAATCATATCACTGGTGATTGACGTGTCAATCATGCGGCGTAGAAGAGGCAGCTGTCAGGATCCGGGCACCGGACTCTGTCGATGGAGAGGACACTGCAATGGTGGGCATCATGTTGCGTCTGCGGGTCGATGGGACAGTGCCTGGCTCATGAGTCGGCACAGCGCCCGGTCCCGCAGGCACCCGTTGTTGGTTGGTGCGATTGTGCTGGCTGTCGCGATCGTCGTGGTAGTCGCGATCGAGACGTCACGATCCACCGGCACTGGCGCGCGGATTGCGGCCAACGGCTCGATCAACACGCTGGCAGTGCACTCGCCGGCGTCGACACCTACCGCGCGTTCGACGATCAGCGCCAAAGCCTCACCAATCCTGCGCAGTCAGCCCTGGGCGGACCCGCGCAGCGCTTCTGGCCCGGGCCGCTTATGGCCCGGATCGACACCGTCCGCGCTGCCCGTGCCGGTGCTGATCATCGACAAATTCAACAACAGGTTGATCGTCGTCGACCCGCAGGGCCGGATCCGCTGGCAGTTCCCCCAGGCCGGAGATCTGGATGCCGGACAGACGTTCACGATTCCCGACGATGCGTTCTTCACTCCTGACGCGCGCGAGATCGTGGCCACTCAGGAGGATCAGCAGCTCATCACGGTGATCGACATCGCTACCCGACGGATCATCTACCGCTACGGCAGCCCAGGTGTGTCTGGATCCGGACCGAATCAGCTCAGCAATCCCGATGACGCAATCATGCTGCCCGACGGATACATCCTGAGTCCGGACATCAAGAACTGCCGGATCCTGCTGTTGTCGACGAAGTCCCATCAGCCGGCCCGGATCATCGGGACCACGACGAACAACTGCAGGCATGCGCCGCCAACCCACTGGGGGAGTCCGAACGGTGCATTCCCGATGACTGACGGCCGTTATCTGGTCACGGAGATCAACGGCGACTGGGTCGATGCGCTTCGCCTGGACGGCACGGTCAGCTGGTCGACACATCCGCCAGGCATCGCTTACCCCTCGGACAGCAACCAGATCGGCGCCGACCGATTTCTCACCGTCGACTACAGCAGTCCTGGACAGGTGCTCATTTTCAACCACCTAGGCCGGGCTCTGTGGCGATACCGCAAGGTAGTCAGCAGCGGCGCCCTCGACCATCCGTCCCTGGCACTGCCGCTGCCCAACGGCGATGTCTTACTCAACGACGACTACAACCATCGCGTCGTCGTCATCGACCCGCGGACCGACGCCATCGTTTGGCAGTATGGGCGCAGCGGCGTGGCGGGCATCGCGCCCGGCTACCTCAACAACCCCGACGGCGTCGATCTGGTTCCGCCCAACTCGCTGCTCATCACGCACAGCAAGGACATGGGCCTGCTGCCGCCATTACCGGCCATCGGTTAGGCGTCCAGACGAGCGTCGCCTCGCAACTCGGCGCAACGACAACCGATCCAACCCCTCGGGCAGACCTTGTAGGGGCCCGAGGCTCGCCTTGCCGTGCGCAGAGGTTTGTAGCTGCCGCGAAGATTGAGCCATGTAGCGGAAAAACAGCCGCACGGTATTGAACAGCACTGCGGCCAGCGACAGTTCGACAACCGCGCTCACCAGGCTGAGCGCGCGATCGGAACCCGTTGTGGCGCTCATGACGTCGAACCACGCGTCGCACAACAGCAAAGTCGCGGTGATGAAGGCAGCCAGCACGACGCTTTGACGCCGTTTCATCGCCAGCACTGTCGTGGTGCCCAGCATCGCGGCGAGCGCGATGTCAAAGCCGACCCAGGTTGCCTTCCAATGTGTGATCGAGTGTGTCTCGGGCAGAAAAGCCGCAAGTGCAACGACCCAGGGCACCAGTAGCAGGCAGGCGAATGCGGTGATGGTGATGAACAGTTCGCGAGCCCGATGATCGCCGGTCAAGCCGGCATCCAATTCGCTCGTGATCGCGCGGACCCGCCGCGACAGGTCTTCACGTTCTTCAGGAGTCAGACGGCGCAGTTGATCGTCTTCATAAGCAGGATGCACGGGCACCCCCTTGTGAGGGTTCACAATCCGGAGGCTCAGAACTGTAACCCTTCCTCCCGCCCTCGGGCGCCAGGCCGCACCGAGGCTACGGATGCCGGTGTCGGCTAGCCGTTCGGGTCGATGACCGGAAGCAGAATCGAGGACGGCATGTCCCCGCCGGCGTAGACGCTCACCTCGTTGTCAAAGATGCTGGCAGGCCGGTCCTCCGGGTGGTCATGCCGGAACGGTCCGCTTCCGCGCATGGGTGCGCCTCCGATCTCGCTCGGAGCCAGGCCGTGATCGAAGTCGCGGCCAAGGATCGATAGGGCTAATCGATAGCCGGCAGGCAGCAGCACGCAGGTCGGCCAGATCTCTACCTCGACTTCGTACACCTGACCCGGAACCAACGGCTCTGAGCTCTGGTGCGGATGCCACGGTGCCCACGGCTCGGACAGCTCCGGTGTCACGGCGCGATGCGATACCCGCAGCCAGCCTTGAGACAGCGGCGTGCGCGGATCGTTCGCACCCTGGAAGAGCACCTCATTGTCATCGGGATCAAACGCGCGCAGCACAAGGAACAAGTCCGCATCCTCGGTCGAGGACGAGATCCACAACCGTGCCGACAGCGGACCGGTAATCTCGGCCGGGCTTGAAAGCGGCGGAGTGCTCAGGGTTATTCCGTCGCCAGTCGCGCGATAGCTGAGCTGATTCACCGAGGTGGGTGCGGTCTCGGCCAGGCCCGCATTGGACAGGTCGAAGTAATGTCGCAGCCAGCGGGTGCGAGCCAACGGCCACTCCTGTTCCGCACGCAGCCGGTAGGAACCGTCAACGTGACGAATGTTCAATGAGACAGGTGGCTGAGTCAGCCAGTCGCCCTTGTCGAGCAGGAAATGGTCGAAGAATCGGCGTTGTAGGTCGCGACCGTATTCGGTGTAGAAGCCGGCCCAGTGCGTGCCGCCGTGCACCTCGAGCCACTTCTGTTCCGATCCCGCTTTCTGCCACGCGGTGAAGTTGCCACGCTGATGATTGCCGAGTCCGCCCCAGTTCGCGGCCGAGAGCACCGGAGTAGTGATGTCTTCAGGCCTACTGGAGTGCTCGGCGTGCCAGTCGTCGTCAAATGGATGGGCGATGATCTCGTCCGCGAGATCGGATCGGTTCGCGCTTAGTTCGTCGTCGGACAGATCGGTGTCGCCGCTGGCAAGCAATCCACTCTCCGGATTTCGAAAGCCTCGCGAACCGAGTCCGTGCTGGATCGTGGACATTCGGCGATACCAGTCGGGCAGGAAGGCATTGTGAATGCCGCCATGGTGCGTCATCTCCCGGTAATAGTCGTTGGCTCCTTCCCACGGACAGATGGCAGACAAGTGCGGCGGTCGCAGGGCAGCGACCTGCCATTGGTTCTTCGCGTAGTACGAAATTCCGGCCAGGCCCACCCTGCCGTTCGACCAGGGTTGTGCAGCGATCCACTCGATGCATTCGTAGAAATCTCGAGCCTCCTGCGGTCCCCAGACGTCGATGAACCCCGGCGAGCGCCCGGCGCCTCGCGAATCGATTCGTACTGCGGAATAGCCGTGTGGGATCCATTGCTCGGGATCGACCAGTTCCCACGCCGCATACTTGCCGGAGCTACCGTCCAGCGCGTCCGGGTAGTCCCTTTGCAGGCGTTCCCACTGCCGGGGGTAGCCGGCCTCGAAGGTCAAGCCTTTGGCGTACGGGCCGTGACTGGCAATCACCGGATACCTTCCGGAGCCGACGGGGCGATAGATGTCGGCGCGGAGCACGGCTCCGTCGCCCATCGTTATCGGCACGTCCCAGTCGATGCGCATGCCGTCACGTTCCTCGGATTTAACGGCGTCTTGGATCGGGCCGGCTTCGGTCATGAACCCTCCGTCTTCAGGAATTCAAACGATTGCAGAATAGCGTGCCAGGGCGCTACTCGTCAGCATCCGGCGGTATATCAACCGTCAACTAGGGGCGCCCGCCGGATCGAATCGCCCGCATGGCGCGGTAGGCGAATCGCGTCCATCGTGGCAAGCAGGATGAGACAAGCCAGCACCACAAAGGCGAACGAGTACTCCCGGGGCAGCCCGAAGAATTGCCGCCCGACTTTGAGAGACACCACCCCGACGGCTACCCCGAATGCCTGAGTCAGTTGCTGAATGGTGGTGGCCAGGCTGTTCGCCTGCCTCATCAACGCCTGATCGATGTCGGCAAAGGCGATGGTGTTGTAGCAGGTGTATCCGATCGAGCGAAACACACCTCCGACCAGCAGTACGACCACGAGGATGACGACCGGCGTCGATGCCCGCAGCAGCGCGCATGCCGCGATGCTGCAGGCAGCTGCGGTCGTGGTAACGATGAGCACGGTGCGAAAACGGAATGCTTGCAGCAACGGCGTCGTCAACGGCTTGATGGCGACATTGCCCGCGAACAGAAAGAGCACCATGGCTCCAGCCCGAGCCGGCGTCCAACCGAATTGATCTTGAAAGAGCAACGGCAATAGGAACGGCACCGCGTTGATCCCGATCCGGAACAGGGATCCGCCGCCCTGGGCAGAGCGGAACGTCCGGATTCGCAGCGCATCCAGACGCACCAACGGCAAACAGGCGCGCAGCATATGCGCAAGGCCCAGTGCGCCGACTCCGAGTCCGACACCCCCGAGTACTAGCGTCGCGAGCCAGGGCACCGCCGGCTCGCCGAGCAACGCAGCCGCACTGACCAGACACCCGAGTGACAACGCTGTACACACGAAGCCGAGTCGATCCAACTTTCCCGGATGACCGCGCGGCGTGGCCGGCATGATCCTCAACGCGACGGCGAAGGCGAGAGCGCCGAGGGGAACGTTGATGAGAAAGATCCAGTGCCAGGACGCGTACGTGGTCAGTACGCCGCCGACGGCCGGTGCAATGACCGGAGCCAGCAGGGCGGGCCAGGTCAGGTAGGCGATGGCTTTGATGATGTGTTTCTTGTCGGTGGCGCTCAATACCACCAACCGTCCGACCGGCACCATCATTGCCCCGCCGACACCTTGCAGGACGCGCATCACCGCGATCTCCACCAAGTTTGTACTCAGCGCGCACAGCACCGAAGCACCGGTGAATATCGCGATGGCAGCAAGCAGTACGGCGCGGGCACCCCACCGCTCCGCGAGCCAAGCGCTTACGGGAATCAGGGCGGCCACCGTCACGAGATAGGCCGTGACACACACACCGACCTGAGCGGAGACAACGTGAAACGACCGAGCAATGCTCGGCGCCGCCGTCGCGATGATCGTGCCGTCCAGGTTCTCCATGAATAGCGTGCCTGCCACGAGCATCGCTACCGGACGCACACTCCAGTCAGGCACCAGTACTTTCTACACTTCGCGCAGGCACGTCGACGCCGGTGTACATCCTGGTTCCCGCCACATAGAGCTGATCGGCGGGAAAGCGGGTCAGAAGCTCGCATCCGGAACTCGTGACGACGACCTCTTCCTCTATCCGGGCAGCGGCCGAGCCGTCCGGGGTCGGCCAGTAGGTCTCGATGGCAAAGACCATCCCCTCATGCAGCTGGACCGGCTTCTCGAAGGAGTGGTATCGGCTCATCAGGGGACGTTCCCAGTTCGACAGCCCGAGACCATGGCAGTACTGAAGACCGAAGGCCTCCTCTTCGTTGGCATAACCGAAGTCCTGCGCCGCGGGAAAGTGCCGGACGACATCAGCAGAGGATGCTCCCGGACGGATCTCGGCTATCGCGTTGTCCATGAATTCACGCGCGCGCCGGTATGCCTCGCGTTGCATCCGGTTCGCTGAGCCCACGTTGAGCGTGCGGTAGTAGCAGGTCCGATATCCGTTGAACGCATGGATGATGTCGAAGTACGCGGTGTCGCCCGGGCGTATCAGGCGGTCGGAGAACACGTGCGGATGCGGGCTGCACCGTTCGCCGGATATCGCGTTGACTGCCTCGACCTCCTCAGACCCGTGTTCGTAGAGATAGTTGTTGACCAACGCAACGCAGTCGTTTTCACGGACGCCGGAACGCAGAAAGCGGTAGAGCTCATCGTATGCGCCGTCCACCAGGGCCGCTGCGTGATCAAGCAGGGCGACTTCGTCGGCGGACTTGATGGAGCGGACTTCCTGCATCAGTCCGTGGCCGTCCTGGATGTGCAAGCCGTTGCGCTCGAGAGCCTTCAGGACCGGGATCTCGACGACGTCGATTCCGAGCGGCTCGTCGGCGAGGCCGTGCTCTCGCAGCAGATCGGCAATGCGTTTGGCGTTGCCGAGCTCGACTCCGACGTCCTCACTGATCGAGCCGCGCCAGCTTGAGATTCCGGCACGCCAGTTCTCGGGCTCGTTCCAGGGGGCGAAGCTGCGGTGGGTACGGGCCGCGGAGCCGATGTCCCACAAGATCGGTTGCATGCCGCGCATCACCAGAACGCAGCGGAAGAGTTTGTCGCGCGCCCAGTTACCGATGTGCGTTGCCGTCATATAGCGGATGTTGTTCATGTCGAACAACAGCAGGGCTCCCAAATCTGACTGTTCGAGTGCCGCTTGTACGCGTGCCGGGCGATCGTGTCGTAGCCGGTCGAAGTCGACACGCTGTTCCCAGTCGACAGCCATGCTGGCACCCGGGGAGGCGATCGGCGTTGATCCGGTTGAAGCAGAGTAGTAGCCGGCCATCGGCAGTCTCCTTGCGAGCGGCGGTTGTTGACGTTTGTCAGCGGGCGTCCAACTTCTTGCTGTCACACCGGGGCGTACTCGCCCTCGGTCACCTCGATCACTGGGACGAGCGGCACGGGTTCGTCCCGGCCAAGACACCGCCAAGCTGCCTGTACGACGTCGGCGACTCCGAGTCCGTACTTGCGGAACAAGTGATTCGCCACGAGCGCGGCCTCGCCGAACGTGTCGCGGATTCCGACCCGCTGAAGCGGGCGCCCAAGGCCCGACTCGGCGAGGACCTCGGCCACAGCTGAGCCGAGGCCGCCGATGATCGAGTGGTTCTCCACGGTCAGCACTGCGCGTGCGGATGCCGCGGTCGCCAGCACCGTGGCGACGTCGAGAGGTTTGATGACGGCGACGTTGACCACCGAGGACTCGACACCATGCGCGTGCAGCACCTGCTCGGCAGCCAGCGCGACGGGCAGCATCATTCCGCTGGCGAAGATCGCGACGTCGGACCCCTCGGTGAGGACGTCGGCATGATTCACGTCGAGTCTGTGCTCGGGCGGCATGATCACCGGAATCTCACCTCGCTTGAGTCTGATGTAGACCGGTCCCGGCACGTCCAGCGTCGCTTCGGCTACCTGTCCGGCCTGCGTCGCGTCGGCGACATCGATAACGGTCATGTTGGGGATCGACCGCATCAGGGCGACATCATCTATCGCTTGGTGACTGGGACCACCGGGCGAGGACAGGCCGGGCATGAAGCCGACGATCCGGACCGGCAGCGCCGCGTATGCGACGGCATTGATGATCTGGTCGAGTGGGCGGCGGGTAGCAAACACACCGAACGTGTGCACGAACGGTAGGAACCCCTCGCGTGCGAGTGCGGCGGCGATTCCGATCATGTTGGCCTCGGCCATCCCGGCGTGGACGAATCGTGCCGGCAGCGCATCGCGAAACAGATCGACTTCGCATTGCTTGGTGAGGTCGCCGCTGAGGCAGATGATGTTTTCGTGCTCGCGCGCCAATGCCAGCAGAGCGCGTCCGTAGGGCTTCAGGACGGTTCGGTAGGGGGGCTCATACATTGCAGTTGTCCAGCTCTGCCATCAGCTCTGCCAGGGCAGCTTGGCTCAGTTCGGGCGACATGGTGATGAAGTGGCCGTCGGCTGAGTCGGGCAGACAGTTCAAGCCGTGCCTGGTAGATGTCCGGCAGACAATCACCTGGGGTCGGCTGGTCTGTGCCGGTTGCAGTAGTTGGTAGATCGCAGCGGCATCGTGGCCGTCCACCTCGCTTGCCTGCCAGCCGAACGATTCCCATTTCTGGGCGATCGGTTCGATGGTGGTGATGGTGTCCACCGGACCGTCCACTTGGGAGTTGTTCGCATCGATCACGGCGACAAGGCGGTTGAGCGCGTGGTGCCCCGCGAACATCGCGGCTTCCCACACCTGCCCTTCTTGCAGTTCGCCGTCGCTGATCAGCACGAAGGTGCGGCGGTCGTGCTCATGCCGAAGTCGATCGGCGAGCGTGAAACCCGCCGCGGCGGACAGGCCCTGACCGAGCGAGCCGCAGGTGTACGCCATGCCGGGGGACCGTTCGCCACCGATCGCGTCGATGGAGGAGTCGTTGTAGCCATAGCTGCTCAGCGCCTGGCGATCCAGCAGACCGGTCTCGGCCGCTGCCGCGAAAGCGCCGATGACGTAGTGCCCGGGTGACACCACGATGCGATCGATGCCGGCGCGAGAAACGCTGTACAGCGCGGCGAATTCTTCCGCCGATGACAGTGCCTGCCCCAGATAGCCGAGCCCGTGTGCGCTGACCATCTCGACCGCCCTGAGTCGGATCGCAGTCGCCAACCGATGCAATTCTTCGGGTGGAGTGCTCGGCTGCTCCATGAGACTCCTTCGGATAGTGGCTAAGTGGCCTTACCAATATTTATGGCGCGGCTCGGCGGTGTCAAGGGCTGCTACCGTCTAGCGAGCCCGCTCGTCTGCTCGTTTCGAGCCGACGTATGAAGCCGACATATGAACCAGCGCGAGGAGCACGTCCGAGGTGATGAGCAACGGCGATGAAGTTGGCGACGCAGCGATCCTCGCCGGCATCAAACCGATGTCCGCACCGCCCATGTCGGATCTCATCGCCGAAGAGATCAAGCGCCTGGTCATCGCCGAAGGATTGCACGAGGGCGCGCGGCTTCCGTCCGAGCGCGAACTGGCCGAGCGCTTCGGGGTCAGCAGGCCGACGGTCAGCCAGGCGGTACGGCGGCTGGCATTGATGGGGATGGTAGAGATCCGTCGCGGTTCTGGCGCGTATATAACGCGTCGGCCGCAGGCGATGGTGACTGCCTCCGTCAGCCTGATGCTCGACCTGGACAAGGATTCGATTTCCGAGTTGGCCGAAGCGCGGCTGTGGCTGGAAACGTTGGGCGTCGAGCACGCCGCGCGACGCGAAGAGCCGCTGCCGGCTGAGGAAACCAGCGCACTTCGAGATTCGCTGCAGCGACTCGGTGACGCGAGCGGGAGCGCCTCGCGATGGATTGCCGCCGACACTGTGTTCCATGCTGCCGTCGTCGCAACTGCCGGCAACTCCTACCTGACGTCGCTGTACGAGAGCGTGCACACGGCGGTACTCAGCTACGAGTTCGCGGAGTGGTTGCGCTCGGACGTCGAGCCGCCCTGGATTGCGTCAACGACCCGTGAAGCACAGTTGGCATTGCACAAACCGATCCTTACCGCGGTGCTGCAACGCAAACCTGCGATGGCCCGAGCGGCCGTGTTCAACCACCACGAGGTGATGATGCGTCACCTGATTTCCGCATCCGGCACGAAACCGGTGTGACGGTTGACGTGGCGCACGCGGGCTGTACGATTCAGCAGCAAACGTTTGCATCGCGGTTCGCCGGTGGCAGATAGGGGCACTCCATGAATGTCAGACTCGCCCGAACATGACGGCGGCAAACCATGCCCACGCAGGGGCAGACGTGTTCCGCACGCCACAAATTCCTGCGCCCGGTCACACCGGAGTCGACTACGAAACCCGAGTGGACATGGACCGGCTGCGCAGCTACCGGCTTTCGCGCGCCCGGGCATCCTTGGACAGCAGCCAGTGCGGCGCATTCTTGCTGTTCGACTTCTACAACATTCGCTATGTAACCCAGACCTGGATCGGCGGGGCGCTGGGGGACAAGATGACCAGATACGCGCTGTTGGCGCGCGGTGCCGAGCCGGTGCTGTGGGATTTCGGTTCCGCCGCCCGTCATCACCAGCTCTACGCACCGTGGCTGGCGCCGGAGAACTGCCGCGCCGGGATGCTGGGCCTACGCGGTGCAATCTCGCCGGACGCCGGGTTGATGCGGGACGCGATCCGCGAGATCAAAGGCATGCTCGCCGACCAGGGCCTTGCCGATATGCCGATCGGGGTCGACATCGTCGAGCCCGCATTTCTGTTCGAGATGCAACGGCAAGGCCTGCAGGTGGTGGATGTTCAGCAACAGATGTTGGATGCCCGGCTGATCAAGTCCGGGGACGAGATCATGCTGCTCTCGCAGGCGGCCGCGATGGTCGACGGCGTCTATCAAGACATCGCTGAGGCGCTCAAACCTGGTGTTCGCGAGAACGAGATCGTCGCGTTGGCGAACAAGCGTCTCTATGACATGGGATCGGATCAGGTCGAGGCTGTCAACGCTGTCTCAGGAGAGCGCTGTAATCCACACCCGCACAATTTCTCTGACCGAATCATTCGGCCCGGCGATACCTGCTTCTTCGACATCATCCATTCCTACAACGGATATCGCACCTGTTACTACCGGACGCTCAACGTCGGATCCGCAACGCCGGTCCAGCGAGATGCCTACACGAAAGCTCGCGAGTGGATGGATGCCGCGATCGAGCTGGTCCGGCCCGGGGTCGGAACGGACCAGATCGCATCGGTGTGGCCGCGTGCCCAGGATTTCGGTTTTGCCAACGAGATGGCTTGCTTCGGTTTGCAATTCGGCCACGGCCTGGGCCTGGGCCTGCATGAACGGCCGATCATCAGCCGACTGAATTCGCTCGACAATCCCATCCAGATTCAAACCGGCATGGTGTTCGCTCTCGAAACCTACTGCCCGGCTACCGACGGGTTCTCCGCTGCGCGAATCGAGGAAGAGATCGTGGTGACGCCGGACGGCGCAGCGGTGCTGACTCTGTTCCCGGCCAAGGAACTATTCGTCGCCAACGCCTACTGATTCGCCAATTTCGCCTTTGTAAGCCTCAGCTGGCTCAGGTGGCCTCAGCCTGTCTCAACTGGCCTCAGCTGGTCCCAGCCGGCCTTAGCCTGTGTCAGCTCCGGGCCACGGCGTCGATGATTGCCTCGCTGGTCAATGGCATGTCTCGGACTCGGACGCCCAGGGCCGCTGCCAATGCGTTGCCCACGGCACCGGCCGTCGGGCCCATCGATGCCTCTCCTGCGCCCAGCGAGGGATCGGTCGATGTCAGCACCAGAACGTCAACGGCCGGAACCTCGCTGAACGTCAGGATCGGATATGACTCCCAGGTATCGCTTGTCACGGCGTGTCGATTGAATCGCACCTGCTCGCGGACCGTCCAGCTGACGGCTTGGATGGCCCCGCCCTCGATCTGATTGGCTACCCCGTCGGGGTTGATCACCGTTCCGACATCCACTGCCACGGTCAGCCTTCGCACTCTGAGGGCACTCGTCGCTTCGACCTCGGCGATCACAGCGCAGTAAGCGCCGCTGCCCTTGTACCGGGCATACCCGATACCTCGTCCGGTGTCGGGATCGCCAATCGGCTCGCCCCAGCCGGCGCGCTCTGCTGCGGCCATGAGCACCCGTCGTCCGCGCGGGTCGGTCAGGTGAGCCAGTCTGAACTCGAGTGGATCGCGTCCCGACTCAGCAGCAAGCTCGTCCATGAACGATTCGATCGCAAACACGTTGAGATGGGCACCGAGTGCACGCATGGCCGAGGTTCGGATGGGCATGGTGGTAAGGCGGTGTGCGATGACAGTCTGCCTGGGGAAGTCGTAGCCTGGCCTCGCATTGCGTCCAGAACCACCGCCTCGCTCTTGCGGAGGGTCGACGGCGACTGGCGGACTTTGCGGAT
>DASXHV010000195.1:0-3750 GCA_036488285.1 Jatrophihabitans sp.
GGACACGGTGTCATAGGTCCACGACGCCAGCAGCGCGCCGGTTAGCGTCCCGTCGTGCTCCTCGACCTTACGATCCAACACGTCGTACTTGTACGCGAGCACGGAGCCGGTTGCGGCCTGCGTCGACGTGACGCGTCCTGCACTGTCATAGCTCGTCTGGGTGTTGCCCTTGTCCGGATCAGCGGCGAAGGTCTGCTGCCCCAACACATCGAACTTCCATGTCCAAACGTTGCCCAGCGCATCGGTCATCGACGTCATGTGCCCCGATGCGTCGTAGCCGTAGCGGGTCTTGTCGACGTTGGCGAAATCTGAAGGGGTGTGCAGTGTGTCCAACTCGGTGGTCTGCCCCCGTGCGTCGCTGAACGTGCGAGTCGCAGTGGCGCCCGCCGGCGGAGTCTCGTCGATGTAGTTGCCGCCGTATCCGTAACTGGTTCGCCAGGCCTCGTGGTTGCTCAGCAGCGTCACATCTGCCGTCTTACGCCCAGCGCCGTCGTAGTTCGTCTGCGTCGCGAGCGGGATTGAGGTAGCAGGAACGAACAATGTTCCACTCACCGCATCGGTCGTGAAGTAGGTCTGGTTCTGAATCACAATCTCGCCGGCACCGTCATACAGGGTGTCGGTGATGTCACGACCGCCACCCTCGGCCGGCACCTGACTCTGGGTCGGTCGCAGCAGACCGTCATACAACGCGAAGCTGGTAAATGTTCCGCCCGCCGGGTTGAGCGACGTGGTTGCGATGGTCGTCGGTCCGGTGTCGGAAACGACGTAGGCGTAAGACGTTGAAGCGACGGTGTTCAGCGCCCGCAGCCGATCTGGCAACCACACCTGGCTCCGCCGCCCAAGCGGGTCATAGCTGGCCTCCGTGACATGGCTGTTCTGATCGGTGACCTTGATCGGAAGGCCCCAACGAGGATCGAGGTCGGTGGTCGTCACCCATCCGAGTGGGTTGGTGGTATTCAGCTGTGTCGGCAGCCCATTACCCGCGGGCACGTATGCGTTGCTGCTGGTTCGCGCGGGGACCGTCCGAGGGTCGGTGGTTGTCAACACCCGACCGAGCGCGTCGTAACTGAACGTCGAAGTGGTCGTCCACTGCGCCGTCGATCCCGAGTACCCGCTCGCTACATCGGTTCGGGTCGGGTCACCCCTGGTGGGCGCCGCCCCGAGCGTTGCCGAACCGTCGTAGAACGTGCGGCTATCACTGACCGCGTCGATCGGGTAGGACGCCGCTGCGCCGCATGCTTTGCCCACGACTGTCACCTCGCTGGCGAACGACAGCAGCCAGGCCGATTCGTTGTCCGCGTAGTCCGTCGTAGTGCAACGGTCATCGGACGCCGTCGAGATGTCGCCGAGGTCGTTCACGCTGTGCACTCGGCCGCGTGAATCGTGGCCGGTCATGACCTCAGTGCGGCGGTCTCCGCCACCACCGAGCGCCGTATGGGTGACCACGTCGGCATCACTGGTGTAGCGGGCGGTGAAGGTTCCCCCGGTGGCAGTCGGTGCGGACGCCCACGGTGTGCTGATCGTGTTGCTTACCCGGGCACCCAGCACAATGGCCGTACGCGGGCCGCCGTTGCCGTTGCTGACCACGCTCTCCCGTACCCGGCCGGCGAACCACAGCGCGTCTGCGACGCTCGTACCGTCGGATGCGGTTACCGACACGGATTTGGCACCCCCGGTGGCGTTCAACCGGTCGCCGTTCATGCCGCGGAAGTACACATACGTCGTCGTCTGCTGCGAGCTCGGCACGCTGTCGTTGCCGTGCCGGATCCGAACTTGGGAATAGCCCGCGTAGTTCGACCAAGTCTTCTTATGGTCGGGCACCATGGGCGAGCGTTCATACCGCCAGCCCGGTGTGCCGATGTAGTCGTAGAAGGTGTCATCGCTCGGTTGGGCACCACCGGTGCGGGCGTTGGCCGACACTTGGGTCACGACGTACTTGTGGAACCAGTCGACTTTCGGGTTCTGGCCGGTGGGCGACCACCATTGCGGGAAGCAGCGCATCCCGTTGGATGCGGGCGCAGGCAGGTTGCCGAGGCCGCATTGCTGCGGCGAGTATTGCACTGCGATGCTCGCCCCCGACTCCGTCAACACTGACGAGATCCGGTATTTGTACTGCAGGGCCAGACCGTCGGTGACGGTGATCCGGTTCTGCAATGCCGTACCGCTGAAGACAACGTTGGGCAGTGTGACCGAACTTGTCGCACTCGCATACCCGGTGTGGCCGATGCTGCTCAGCCACAGCGCGGCGGACTGACCGTCCCCGGGGTTCGGGAACGAATGCGTCAGCGACCAGGCATCGACATCGGAGTAAGCAGCGCCGGACAGCACCTGGGTGTGGATGAGCGACAATCGCAATGTCGTGAAGAACGTCGGCGAGACCAGGCCCGTGCACGGCGAGGCATTGCATTGCTGATCCCAAGGCACATCCGGCCAGCTAGCGGGATGCGCGCTGTCGCACACCGAGCCAGATATGCACCGTGAGACGTTGTCGAACACGACGCGGGCAGGAGCATTGGTCGTGAGCTCGCTACCTCGCGTCATGCCGTAATCGATTCGTGCCAGCTGTCCACCGCGAACATAAGTGGCGATGGTGGTCCCGTTGCGCGCGTATGAGTTCGCCTCGGAGGTGTAGTAGTACGCCTCGGAGGTGTCGTGCGGGGTTACTACGTAGTCGAGGTTCCATCGCCACGCCTGCGAACATGATGCATTCGCGAAAACGGGGCTGTAACAAGGCTCGCCGACGTTGTTGCCGAACGCCGGGACCGTCCAGGTCGAGTTGGTGGTCGGCTGGCCACTCGTCCAACCGGGCAGGTCATTCATCCCGAAGAAGTACTGGGTTCCATCGGTCGTCGTGAGCTTCCAGTATTCCCCGTCGTTGTCGCCGTTGATGGCACCGGTCAGTCGCTCGATGCGCGAACCGTCATCGGACTCCAGCCGCCATTCATTCGTTGTCCCTACCCGAACGAGATGTCCTGAGTGCCCGCCGAACGACATCGTCGCGTTGTCGCTCTTCCAGCATTGGTCGCCCGAGGTCGGTGCCCCACCGTCCGTCGCGCAGGGAGCATAGGAACGCTCGATGAATCCGGCGCCGGCCAGGTTCCAACCATCACCGACCGCGGACGGCTGGTTATTGGTCGAACCCGTTTCGCCATCGATGGATCCAGAGTCATAGGACAAGCTGACCGAAGGCGTCGGTCCCGCTGCAACTGGGGGCACCCGCAGCGGATAGGTCCAGGAGAACGAGCCGGTCTGGGCAGAAACCTGCCAGGACGCCGACGGAGACAGCGAGGTAGAAGTGAAGTCGCCGGTGCCTGTGGTGGACTGAGGTGCTGCGATCGCCATGAGTACCACGGGCCCGGCAGAGCTCGGGCTGATGGCCGCTGGCGAGATCGTAACGGCACCGGTCTTGGGATCTACCGACGAAACAAGCGGTCGCGTCACCGCGGAGTTGACTACCCCGGGCCCATCGGGAACCTCGACCCAACGAACGCGGTCGGCAAAGTTCGCGCCGTACAACCCATTGACCGCCGCGCGATCGAGACGGATCAAGACGTCCGTCGTTGCTGGCTTGCCATCGCCGCGCGCGACCCGAAGGGCCGGGCCAGAGATACCTCGCTGGCTTCGCTCCAGTTGGGTCAGGGGTGTGATTGTCACTGCCGACGGGGCGGTAGAAATCCGCCGCGCGATCGCTACCGCGCCTGCGGATCGCCACTCGCCAACCCGCGCACCTCTGAGGTCCACCCGGCTAGC
>DASXHV010000219.1:0-6680 GCA_036488285.1 Jatrophihabitans sp.
GGACACGCGTCGGCGAGCAGGCATCCATGCGTTGGGCACACGAATGCCCACCGCAGCCGCCACCACACCCGCCACCTGCCACCGCGCTCTGCAAGACACTTCGGACAAAACCGCGAACCAGTCACGCGCAGTGACGCTGCGGACGGACGTTGCCAGCTGGTGTGTTTGATCCAGGGTTGCAGAGTCATCGCCTGGAGCCGACGTGGTGTGACACCCGAGCAGTAGCTGATGGCGTTCACCTGGCCTGGTGTCAGGGACACACTCGCTCGCGCCGCCCAGTACGAGGCCGTGTTGCCTTGCGCCCCGAGGATCCCTAAGCTGCACAAGATTTCATCCCACGTCGCGTCCGTGCGGCTCGCCAACGCCTCTAGCCACGAGTCAAGGCTTTCTTCTGGCAATGGTTTGACCCGGATCGGCAGAGTCCGCACTGCAGGCGAAGGCTTCATGCCGCCGCGATGGGCGACCTGCCCTGCGAACGTCTCGGCTAGCACGCCCCAACCATGCACTACTAGTAGTGCATGGTTGGTCGGTTTCTCCGAGGTCGTGCTGCGGCGTTAGATCGTCGGCCATCCGGGCAGGGGCGCCTCAAGGGTGCAGAACTACCGCTCGCCGCCACCCAAAGAAACTCGCGTGCTCGACGCTGGTGACCGCATCGATACGCCGGGCTCGGCGGTATCCGTGTCGGGTGGGCGAGTATGGAAACAATTTAGCCCTACTAGTAGGGCAGACTTTTCCGGGATTTGCAGCGGTACTGGTATGCGTGCCGACGCGCCCCAGTCAAAATGACCCGAAACGGGTCGCTGTGTGGGAGAAGCGGCGCCGGCAGGTGGGCACTCGAATTCAAACCTTGCGGCTCGACCGCGGCTACACCCAAGAGGAACTGGCGCTGAGGTCTGGTGTCTCACGCAATGTGTTGATCGATCTCGAGCACGGTCGCCGCGGCATCCTGCACGAAAGACTGTTCGACATCGCAAAGGCTCTTGGTGTTTCCGCTTCAGAGCTGGTGGAGGGCATCAGATGAGGCGTGCCCGAAACCAATTCTCCTAAGAAACACGACTAACTCGGCGGGTAGTCGCGCGGCTCCAACGGGCTTTTCGGGCATAGCACGAAGCGCCGTCACTCACTGATGAACGCGGCGGACTTGATGTCGACCAGCCCTACTAGTGGTGCTATCGTTGGTGGCGGGTCCGGGAGTGGCTTCGGTGATCAGATAGCAGGGAACGGTGTCGCGCGAAGCGACCTCACAGCCCACGTGCCCTCTCGGACCCCTTAAAGGAGTGAGTTAAAAGCTGTTGACCTCGAGGACCTCAAGCGTCGGTGCGCAGCGCACAACCGGTGGATGGCGATACATGCCGCGGCGGTCGCTTTCGATAAAACGTGGGCCGATTGAGAGCGGGTGACTTCTCCGGTGACTCTGCAGCAGGTCACCGGGAGCGCGCCGAGCGTGCTCGTCGCGAGGCGTACCGGCGCTACCGCGACCACCTAGCCGCGGTGTTCATGGGGCAGGACCGCGCCGACGCCGGCGCGTTGGCCGATCTCGCGCTGGACGCGCTCACGGTGTGGCGGTATGTCGATAGCGGTGAGCGGTGCCGGTGTGCGTGTCACCCGCGGCTGCCCGACACCGACTTGCACGATTACGGGTTCGACTGCGTCTGTGCCCGCACCCCCCAGGAACGCCGCCGCGTATTCCAGCAGTGGCGCGACGACATCAACGCTTTCTGGCAGTCCCCGGACGGCCAGCAGATCAAAGCAGCCGAGCGAGCCCGCGAAGCTGAGCTTGAGGCCTGGCTCGCCGACCAGCACGGGGTTGTCGTACACAGCCACGACGGCCCGTGTCCTGAACAGTGGAACGGTGAAGTGGACGGCCACACCTTCTACTTCCGCGAGCGCCACGGCGAATGGCGCATCGAAGTCGATCTGCGGCCCAGCGGCCGCTCTCACCGGGTGGCCAACGACGATGACGGCCCCACCCACTCCCAGGAACGCGAGTTGGACGAAGGCGACGTCATCGCCTACGGCACAACCGATGTGGAGGGATACGGCACCACGCCGCTTGAGCGGGCACAGTTCATCACCGACACCATCCGTATCCATCTTGCGCGTGGAGGCTGCACCCTCCACCGCAACGATCTGTCCGCGATCCGCGCCGTGATCGGCACCGCGGTCCGCTGGTGTCCAGCCTGTGGAACCCGCCTACCTGTTCCGTAAACGTACAGCGCTGACCCGACGTAGTTGGCGATTATCGGCGCGCCAGCAAAAACACCGAGGCTCACAAGTATTTACGCAGGTGTTGTTCCGAGCTGTGGCGGAAGGCCTGCATGACCGGGCGTTTGCCGGCCAGTCCGTCCGCGCCGTGGTACATGCCGGGAACGTCGACCAGCTCGGTGGCAACGCCGCACGCCGTCAGCCGTTGCGCATAGTCGACGGCTTCATCGTGGAGCAAGTCACGATCACCCACCCCGATCCACGCCGGCGCCAGCCCTGAAAGGTCTTGGCGCCGAGCGGGTGACGCATAGGGCGGTGCATCCGATAGTCGCGGTGGCCGCCCCAGATACGCCGTCCACCCGAACAGGTTGCCCTGCGGGGTCCACACGAATTGTCCACGGTCGGCGACGTCGTCGCGCACCGCGGTGCGGTCGTCGAGCATCGGGTAGATCAGAACCTGTGCGCACAGAGTGATGCCCTCGTCTTGGGCGCGTTGTGCGACCGCCGCCGACAGTCCACCGCCGGCGCTCGCCCCGACGACACCAATGCGGTCGGGATCGATGCCGACCTGACGTGAGTGCTCACGCATCCAACGCAACGTCACCATGCAGTCGTCAAGGGCCGCCGGGAAGGGATGCTCGGGTGCCAGTCGGTAATCCGGAGACACTACGACCGCGCCGAGTGCGCGGGCGAGCCGGCCGCCACCCAAGGCCTCGAACTGCGGGGAACCGGTGACCATGCCACCGCCGTGCAGGTGAAGCACGGCGGGCCTGCCGAGCGGCGGGGACTCGGAGCCGGTAGGCGACAAGATGAGCACACGTACCGCCGGTTCGCCGGGGATCGTCTGCCGGCCGGCCGTCACGCCCGGACCCGGCCTGGTGGGCAAACGCATACAAAGCCGCATCAACGGCAGTGTCCGCGGTCCAACCGCTGCAGTCAGAAACGGTAGTAGGGGATGGCGGAACTCCCTGGGGAGTGCGGCCAGAGCCGGGCGCCCCGCCAGGTAGCGTCGCAAAGCCAGCGCGGCCAAGGTCCCGACACCTAGCGCCAGCAGTCGTCTCATGTGACATCCCATGGCGTGCGGCCAGGAGAGTCAGCGCGTCTGATCCCGAGCAGAAGCGAAATCCGAGCCCGCACAGCCATTTTGACCTCCGAAATTGCGTCGTCCATTCGCCGAGCCGATTAGTCAGCTAGCTGCTTAGCTTGCTTACAGCAGGATAATGGACAGATGTCCAGTATAGTCTGAGGTCCACAACTATGACAGTAGGCACATGTCAGAGCCCTGTAGGCACGCGGGCCAGCGACTATGAGATCGTTTACAGCATGTAAGAAAAGCATAGCGAAGCAGACACCTGTCCAGCTATGCTGTCTTCGTCGATTCGATAGGAGGAGAGCGGTGGCCTTCGTCATTACCCAGAACTGTTGCAAGGACGCCAGCTGTGTACCGGCCTGTCCGGTCGACTGCATCCGGCCTCTTGACGACTCGACGGACATGTTGTTCATCGACCCAGACACCTGTATCGATTGCGGCGCGTGCGTTGACGAATGCCCGGTGGACGCGATCCATTACGAAGACGATTTGCCGCCGGAGCAACTCGGCTTTCAACAGATCAATGCCGAGTATTTCCGACACCATCCCTTGGAACCGGCCACTGTGGCGGCACCGGCGAAGCACGCGCCTGTGGTACCGGGTGCACTGCGGGTGGCAATCGTGGGAGCAGGACCTGCGGCCTGCTATGCCGCTGCGGAACTCGTCGCCGTCGACAACGTCGAAGTGAGTGTCTTCGAGCGGCTTCCAACGCCGTTCGGACTGATCCGGTCCGGCGTGGCACCGGACCATCAGAACACCAAGGCAATTGTGCGCATCTTCGAGTCGGCGTTGGCCAGCGACCGGGTGGCCTGCTACTTGAACGTCGACGTCGGAACGCATATCAGCCACGAGGAGTTGATGGCACACCATCACGCTGTCATCTACGCGGTCGGCGCGCCCAACGGACGCAGATTGACCGTTCCCGGAGAAGATCTGGACGGTTTGCACAGCGCCGCCGACTTCGTCGGCTGGTACAACGGCCAGCCGGACCACCGGTTGCAGGATATCGACCTCACCGGACCCCGCGCAGTGATCATCGGGAACGGAAACGTCGCCCTCGATATCGGTCGAGTGCTGCTGAGCGATCCGAGTTCCCTCGCCGGCACCGATATCGCTGACCACGCATTGGAAGCATTGTCGCGCAGCGGAATTCGCGAGGTTATCATTGTGGCGCGACGCGGCTTGCGAGACGCCGCGTTCTCTGTGGGCGAGTTTCTCGCACTGGGGCACCTCGAAGGCGTGAACATCATTATCGAGGATGAGGTCCTGTCGCCGTATCCAGTAGATGGACTCGAGGAGAGCCTGAAACTACAGATTGCGCGCGAATACGCCCAGCGGCCAATTGATTCCGGCAACAAGCGGCTGGTCTTTCGGTTCGGCCTTACCCCCACAGAGGTGATCGGTGCTCAGCGCGCCGCAGGCCTGCGGGTGGTGCCGACCGAAACATCCAATGGCGACGAGGTGATCGAGGCCTCGCTGGTCGTGACCGCGGTCGGCTACCGCGCGGATCCTATTAGCGGCGTGCCTTACGACGCGGCAACGGGAGTGATTGCCAACGATGCCGGCCGCGTCCTTGGATCCGACGGCACGGTGGTTCCTGGTGTGTACGTGACCGGGTGGGTCAAGCGCGGTCCACGAGGCGTCATCGGTACCAACCGGGCGTGTGCAGCCGAGACCGTGAGCCAGCTCCTGGCCGACTTCGACGACGGCAAGCTGGTCGGCGACGTCGCGGGACCCGAAGCGCTCAACACCCTGCTCGCTCGGCGTGGTCTGACCCCGCTGACATGGCAGCAGTGGCAGAACATCGACGCCGAGGAGCGTAGGCGGGGCGCCGAAACAGGCCGGCCCCGAATGAAGTTCGTCGATGTCGCCGAGATGCTCACGGCTGCTCTGTGATCCACTCGCCACGCTCAAGGGATTGTGTGAGCCGTAGCGACTGTCCAACCCGAGGAGATTCGTTCGATGACTGTCTCGCACATCTTGGTCACCGGGGCTTTCGGTCAGGTTGGCACGGCCGTGGTGGCCGCGCTGTCCGAGCAGGGCCACGCCGTCACCGCGACTGATCTCGGCAACGCGGCCAACCGCCGTCGCGAGGCGGCGATGACGGACCTCCCAGGCGTACAGGTGTATTGGGCAGATCTGACCAACACGGCCGATGTCGACCGGATGCTGCAGGCAGTCGCCCCGAGCACGGTGGTTCACCTGGCAGCGATCATTCCGCCGTTCTGTTACGCCAGACGCGAACTCGCCCGCGTCGTCAACGTCGACGCCACCGCCCACCTGATCACGGCGGTTTCGGCGATGCCGACACCTGCGCGTTTCGTTCTGGCGTCCAGTGTCGCGGTGTACGGCGCCCGCAATCCCCACTGCGCTGACGACTTATTGACCGTGCGCACCCCGCGCCGGCCCAGCGACGTTTACGGTTCTCACAAGGTGATGGCTGAAGATTCGCTCATGTCGTCCGGTCTGGATTGGGTGGTACTCCGGCTGGGTGGCGTGCTGACCGCTCAGCCGCGCTGGCGAATTGATCCCGAGATGGTTGCCTTCGAAGCGCTGTTGCCCACCGACGGGCGCATCCACACGGTAGATGTTCGCGACGTCGCGGCCGCGTTCGCATCGGCGGCGACGACGTCGGTCAGTTCTGAAGTCTTCCTCATCGGCGGTGACGCCACACACCGCACCACGCAGGGCGCGATCAGCGCCGACATCACGGCCGCGATGGGGCTACGCGGCGGTCTGCCGCCGAGGCGGCCCGGCGACCCGCGCAACAGTCAGGAGTGGTTCGCCACCGACTGGATGGATACTGCTGCCTCGCAGAACGTCCTTGGCTTTCAACGGCATTCGCTGCCCGACATGTTCGCTGAGTTGCGGCGCACCGTTGGCTGGCGGCGGTGGCCGTTGCAGCTGGTGGCCCCGCTGAGCCGTGCGTACCTGAGCTGGCGTGCACCCTATCGCGGCATCGACGGCAGCTACGCGCAACCATGGCACGCGATCAGCAAGCGATGGGGTGATCCCCGGCCGGACACCATCGAGTAAGCGCTCCAATGAGTGCGAGGCCGTCGAAGGGACTGTCATGAGCGCATCGCCGAGAATTCACCATGTCGTCTACGCGGTCGCCCCGGATCGCCTCGATGTCGCCACCGCGTTCTTCACCGAACTTGGATTCACGTTCGCAACTTTCGAATTGGAGGAGGTGGGTGTGCGGGTGACGCTGGATTGGGCCGGCGGTGTGGAGCTGATCAGCCCGCTGGACACCGAGGCGGGACGCAACAGTGCGGTGGCCGAGTTCCTCGCCTCCCACGGCGACGGGGTCTATTCGGTGGTGCTTCGAGTGGCCGATATCGCGACCGCCGAAGAGGTGGCGGCCCGGTATGGTGCGCTCACC
>DASXHV010000064.1:0-2669 GCA_036488285.1 Jatrophihabitans sp.
GACGTTCCTGATCTGGGCTACTTCGCCACCGACCGGCCGTATCCGCGAGGCGAGCTGTTGCTACGGACCGAGAACATGTTCCCCGGCTACTACAAGCGGCCGGAGGTTACCGCCGACGTGTTCGACGCCGACGGGTACTACCGGACCGGAGACGTTGTCGCCGAGGTCGATCCCGACCGGCTGGTGTATGTCGACCGCCGCAACAACGTCCTGAAGCTGGCACAGGGCGAGTTCGTGACGTTGGCGAAGCTGGAGGCGGTGTTCGGGAACAGCCCGCTGGTCCAGCAGATCTACGTCTACGGCAACAGCGCCCAGCCCTACCTGCTGGCCGTCGTGGTGCCAACCGAGGAGGCGTTGACTAGCAACGACATTGAGACGCTCAAGCCGCTGATTGCAGGTTCGTTGCAGACCGTCGCGAAAGAGGCCGACCTGCAATCCTACGAGGTGCCGCGCGACTTCATCATCGAGACCACGCCGTTCAGCCTGGAGAACGGTCTGCTGACCGGCATCCGCAAACTGGCGTGGCCGAAGCTCAAGCAGCACTACGGCGAGCGTCTGGAACAGCTCTACGCCGACTTGGCCCAAGGCCAGGCCGACGAGCTCTCCGAACTGCGCCGCAACGGCGCCGACGCGCCGGTGCTGCAGACCGTCAGCCGGGCCGCGGCCGCCCTGCTGGGCACCGCGAAGTCCGATCTGACGCCCGATGCCCACTTCACCGATCTGGGCGGAGACTCGTTGTCCGCGTTGACATTCGGCAACCTGCTGCGCGAAATCTTCGACATCGATGTGCCGGTGGGCGTCATCGTCAGCCCGGCGAATGACCTGCAGGCCATCGCCGATTACATCGAGGGCGCGCGGCAGGGCACCAAAAGGCCCAGCTTCGTCTCGGTCCATGGTCGCGACGCGACCGAAGTGCATGCGAGTGATCTCAGGCTGGACAAGTTCATCGATGCGCCAACGCTGGCTGCCGCGCCGACGCTGCCGCGGCCCAGCTCCGAGGTGCGCACCGTCCTGTTGACCGGCGCGACTGGCTTCCTGGGCCGATACCTGGCCCTGGACTGGCTAGAGCGCATGGATCTAGTCGACGGCAAAGTGATCGCCCTGGTGCGGGCCAAGTCCGACGAGGACGCGCGGGCCCGGCTGGACACGACCTTTGACAGCGGCGACTTGAAACTGCTTGCGCACTACCGGGAGCTGGCCGCCGACCACTTGGAGGTGATCGCCGGTGACAAGGGCGAGGCCAACCTCGGCCTGAACCAGCAGACCTGGCAGCGGCTAGCCGAGACCGTCGACCTGATCGTCGACCCTGCCGCTCTGGTCAACCACGTGCTGCCCTACAGCGAGCTGTTCGGACCCAACGCGCTGGGCACCGCCGAGCTGATCCGGATCGCGTTGACCAGTAAGCAAAAGCCGTACACGTATGTGTCGACGATCGGTGTGGGCGATCAGATCGAGCCGGCGAAGTTCACCGAGGACGCCGACATCCGGGTCATCAGCCCGACCCGCAAGATCAACGACAGCTATGCCAACGGTTACGGCAACAGCAAGTGGGCCGGCGAGGTGCTGCTGCGCGAGGCGCACGACTTGTGTGGCCTTGCGGTCGCGGTGTTCCGCTGCGACTTGATCCTGGCCGACACCACCTATGCGGGTCAGCTCAATGTGCCGGACATGTTCACCCGGATGATCCTGAGCCTGGTGGCCACCGGTATCGCGCCGGATTCGTTCTACGAACTCGACGCGAATGGCAACCGGCAACGTGTGCATGCGCACAACGGTCTGCCCGTCGAGTTCCTCGCCGAGGCCATCTCAACGCTAGCGGCCCAGAGTGGGGCAAGTTTCCAGACCTACCACGCGATGAACGCTTATGACGAGGGCATCGGATTCGACGAGTTCGTCGACTGGCTCGTAGACGCCGGCTGCGCCATCCAGCGCGTCGGCGACTACGGCGACTGGTTGCGGCGGTTCGAGACCGTCCTGCGCGCCCTGCCCGCGAAGCAGCGCAACAGCTCGCTACTGCCCCTGCTGCACAACTACCAGAAGCCCGAGAAGCCGATCGATGGGTCAATGGCACCGACCGACCGGTTCCGTGCAGCGGTCCAGAACGCGAAAGTGAGCCCGGGTAAAGACATGCCGCACATCACGCCGCAGATCATCGCCAAGTACGTCAGCGATCTGCGACTGCTCGGGCTGCTCTGATGACGAAATCAAGGGATGCAATTGGTAATCGATGTTGGGCGCCGGACGGAACAAATTCTTAACGCACAATGACGTCGATCGAAGCTGAAAATCCGCGCTACCAAACTTCTGGCGCCGGGCTCCTCGATTACGGTCAGGACGTCGGCGGGTAATCCGCCACGCGTGTAGACGACTCGACGGTTCATGATTCCGCTCGTGCGCCGGCCGTGGCGGATGGCCTTGTCGGTAACCGCCTGTGCAACTGGTCCTGCGCCGAGTACGCCAATGGCGCGGTGTGTGGTCATGGTGGTGGTGAGTGGGTGCTCAGCGGTTAGGTCTGCCGACTTCCGTTAGCCGAGCGCTGTTCTCGTGAAGCCACGCCTGTTCACGGCCCGGTTCCGGGAGGATTAGTCCGCCCTCGATCACGTTCTCGGCGGGGACTTCGAGGAGTGTGACGAGAACTTCCTCCTTCGGCTGGCCGGTAAGACGTGTCC
>DASXHV010000058.1:0-5783 GCA_036488285.1 Jatrophihabitans sp.
GAGGGGCCAGCACGACGCAGGTCTTCACCGGGCAGACGATGAGCCGCAACGGCAAGTCCACTGCCGCAGCCTCCAGATCCATCGTGGTGACCAACGTTTCGTTGGCGTTCATATCGCCACCGACAGGGCCGTCCTTCTCCGGGACACTCAACGGTTCGGACAAGCAGCTGACGGCTTCGGTCCCGATGGACATCCAGAGCGGGCCGTCTGCAGGCTGGAACATCACGCTCACCTCCACGACCTGGACAACGGGCGGTGGGAGTCCGCACACGCTGTCGAACAGTGCCACTCAAGTGCTCACGACACCCACTGATACGTGTGATACCGCCTGCGTCCAGGCAAGCAACTCCATCACCTACCCGTACGCCGTTCCGGCTGGTACCACCGCCCCGACCCCAACCAAGCTTTTCAACGCAGCAATCAACACCGGTACTGGCAATCAGACGGTGACCCCGACGTTCCGGTTGACAGTGCCGGCGAACTCCTACGCCGGTACGTATACGTCCACCTGGACCCTGACGCTAAGTAGTGGACCGTGATGAGCTTCTTTCACCGAACCGCCCGACACGGTGATGTGTCTGCGACGCCAACCAAGTTGGGGGTAGTGGGGATCCTGATGGCCAGCGTGCTGGCCCTCACGGTCAGCCCGAGCAACGCCACCACTCCGTACCTGTCGGGAACGCATACCGACACGTCGGGCACCGCGACGCTCACCCTTCAAAGCCGGCTCACGCTGACCGCGACACCGAGCCCCGCGACCACCAACGATGACATCACGATCAGTGTCGCGATACCGGAGATCACCGGTAACGCCGGTGTTCCGGCGACCGGCACGGTGACGTTCCTCGACAACGGAGGTCCGCTGGACACCGCGACCCTTACCGAGATCGCTGGCAGCCCCCTTGGCTATGCCAAAGCGACCTTGGAGACGGCGCATTTGGCTATTGGGACGCATTCGTTGACTGCGACCTATGGCGGTGACACGAATTACACCGCCGGCACGTCCAATGCAGTGACCCTGACCATCAACGAAGGCGAGACGTCTCCCACGGTCAGCAGCACCTTGGGCGGCACCTCGGGTGATGCGGTTCTGAACACTTCCGGCACACCGAGCGCGCTGTCGCTGTCGGCCGCAAACCCCAGCGGCGGTACGACTTACCCGAACACCCGCTTCAGCGTTACCTTCACGGGCACTACCGGCGTAACACCGTCTGACCTGCAACTCCAGCAGCAGAGCTCGCCGGACGTCTGGGTCGACGTCCCACTGACGGCTGACAGCGGTGGCACGCTAACTGCTACGGCCGGCGCGGACACCGGCACCGAATTGGCCGCGGGAGACAGCATCGAGTTGCCGCTTCGGCTTGCCGCCGAGCCGGGAGCCCCTGTGGGCCGCTCAGCATGGCAGTGAGTCTCATCAGCTCCAGCGACAACGGCAGCACCTACCCCACCACCCTTGCGACCCGGAACCAGGCCGTAACCCTGCAACGAATCGCCACCACGATCGCGCTGCCCGCTAACACCACCGTTACCCCCAACAGCAAGGGACAGGTGGCCTTGAGGGCCACCGTCTTGCCCTCGACGGCGCCCGGAACCGTCACCTTCCTCGACAGCAACGCCGCGGTCGGCGCCGCCAGCGTGGTCAGCGGCGCAGCCAGCGTCACGGTCTCCCTTAGCCAAGGCGTTCACACCATCACAGCCAGCTACGCAGGAGATCCCGGTATCTACGCCTCCTCGACCACCGCGGCGCCTCAGCTGATCACCGTGCTGCCGCCGGGGGGCACCTTGCACCCGGTGGCTGGCGTGCTGCTGCTGGATACCCGAAGCGGAACTGGTGCACCGGCGCGCGCTATCGGCGCGTACGGCTCGGTGACCTTGCAAGTCACCGGCCGCGCCGGCATCCCTTCCAGCAACGTGTCGGCGGTTGCTCTGAATGTGGTCGCGATCGGCGGCAAAGCCGGCGGCTACTTGATCGCCTACCCGGCCGGGGCGGCTCACCCCGTTTCGTCCATCCTCAACTTCGCACGCAGCCAGACCGTGGCGAACTTGGTGACTCTGCGCGTCGGCAGCGGTGGCAGGGTCGTGATCCAGAATCATTCCGCAACGAGCATGCACATCGTGGCGAACGCGGAGGGCTGGTTCGGTACTCCGAGCACGTCCATGGGTCCCGCCGGTCGATACCACGCAGTAACACCGCTCCGGCTACTGGACACCCGACAAGGCGGCGTCGCGTTGCGTGCGGGACAGGTCCGTGCCGTGCAGGTGACCGGGCGGGCCTGGGTACCACGTCCATACCTGCCCACGGGGTCTCCGCTGTCGCGCTCAACGTCACGGTCGCCAACCCGACCGTCAGCAGTTACCTGACTGTCTATGCCAGTCGCACCACTCGCGGAATTGCCTCGAGCATGAATTTCCAAGCCGGCGAGACCCGGGCAAACCGCGTGATCGTTCCCGTCGGTTCGGACGGTCGAATCAACGTCTACAACGCGCGTGGCGCCACCCACGTCCTGGTGGATGTGGTGGGCTGGTTTACCGATGCCAGCAGCACCGCGGGCGGAGCAACCTATGTCAGCATGAGTGCGCCGACCCGGATCAGCGATTCGCGTACCGGAGGCTCGGCTGCCAACACGCCGTGGGGCCCCGGGGTGACCAAGTCGATCCCGGTCGCCGGTCGGTTGGGCGTGCCCGGCATGACGAGTGCCAACCCGCCGGTCGCGATCGTCGGGAACCTCACCATCACGCGCCCAACGGTGGGTGGCTATCTGATCGTGTTCGCCTCCGGGACGCGTCCGCTGTCCAGTGACATCAACTTTGCCAAGGGCGCGACAACCGCGAATATGATCCTCCCGCAACTCGCCAGCAACGGATCCTTTGCCATTTACAACGTGCGGGGCACGGTCGACGTCCTGGTCGATGTCTATGGATGGTTTGCATGAGCCCGGCAACCTACCCACCCCGACGACTGATGGGAGCCGATGTAGACCTGACCGCAAGGTGCCCGGCCAGGCTGGTCAGCCCGCACGCGACATCCGACGCACCAGACGTGCTCCCTGGCGAAGAGATCGAGCGCATCGTTGAACTCGCGCGTCACCGGCTGAAGATGGAACTCTGCTACATCGTCGAGTTCACCGCTGACGGCCTGATGTTTCGATGGATGGATGGTGATCAGGCGGCCTTCGGCGTCCAACCCGGTCTGACGGTCGCACTGAGCGACGCCGATCGCAGAAGGCTGCCGACTAAGCGGCTGTCCCGGGCCGGTGCGCGCGAACCGTCGGACGACCCCCTGTTACTTGAATTGTGCAAGCTGAGCAAGGCGTACATCGGCGGCTACGTCTCCGTTCCACTCGTCTACTCCGGCGGGATGCGCTTCGGCACGCTGTGCTGCGTGAGCGAAGGACCGCGCTCGCTCGACAGCAGCGATATGGCCTTCCTGGGCATCCTCGCTGACCTGCTGATGCACCACCTCGACCATCACCGTCGCCACGATGCCCTGAGCCGACAGATCGCACACGTGATAGCGGGTGCTGAACTGCCGATCGTCCTGCAACCGATCGTCGATCTGCAGAATTGGACCTGTCGGGGTGCCGAAGCTCTCTCACGCTTTCCTGCCTTGATGGGCGCTCCCGACGAGGTGTTTCGCGAGGCACGAGCATCGGGTGTCGACGTCGCACTGGAGTCACTCGCGGCGCGCTCCGCCCTGACCCTTGCGCCGAGGATGAGGCCGGATCAATACCTGTCCATCAACATGTCGCCATCGGTGGTCCGCCAAGCAGCGGCCGCCGTGTTCGGCCCTGAAGACCGATCCCTGGAACAGGTCGTACTCGAGATCACGGAAAACGATTCGGTGGAGGACTATCCCAAGTTGGCGGCAGCACTCGAGCCATTGCGCGAACGCGGCCTCAGGGTCGCGATAGACGATGCCGGCGCCGGCTACTCCTCCCTTCGGCACGTGGTGGAGCTGCGTCCAGACATCATCAAGATCGATCGGCTGCTGGTCCACGGCATGGCACATGATGCAGCCAAACGCAGCATTGGGCGCAGCTTCGTCCAGCTGGCCGCCGACACCGGTGCCTTCGTGATAGCAGAGGGCATCGACAATCGCGATGACCTCAGCACGGCACGAGACATCGGCGTGACGGCGGGCCAAGGATTTCTGCTGGGGGAACCAACGGCGGATCCGGATCGCATCGGCTTGTACGAGCTGTGGAGCCTGGACCGGTTTCCGCTCGTTGGTGAAGGCGCCGAGTCATGACCAGCCTTTGGTTTCGTGATGGGTGACGAGGCCTCGATCCAGACGAATCTCATCGACTACATCGTGGGGCGGTTCTTGAATGGCGACGAGGAGGCGGCCGAGTGGGCCTGCAGGTTAGCCCTGAGAAGTGACTACTCGTTGCTGGAAATCTATGAAAAGTTGCGGATCGGAATCGAGCGCGCTCGCGTCATCAGATCCGACGGATTCGGGACGCTCGAACGAAGCCTGCTCGATGAGAGTCTGGGACGGATAGTCGCGCGGCTCCAACCCCCGCTCACCCGCAAGGGCCCGTGCGTTGTCATTGTTCTGGCCGGGCAAACTCCTGGCATCGCGTCCTCTCTCGCGCACCTGATAACCAAGTGCGGACTCGTGGCCGCCACGCTGCCGATGTCTGTGCTCAGTAGCCATTCCGCCGATCCCGTGGAGATGGCGACCTGGCTGGCATCCGTGAGATACATGGTCGCCGACAGCACGACCGCGACCGGCCAGCAGATGAAGGGGTACCTGCAGCTGGTTGATGCAGTGAAATCAGCCGCTCCAAAGGTCCGATTCACCATGCTCGTCCCGTACGCCGCGAACACCGATCTGATGCATGAGGCGCATCAGCGTGGTGTTGCAGTAGCGCGTGATCTCGCCGGACTCCTCGAAACGTTGAACGTCGTTGCAGTGAACCCGTTGACCCGCCGAGAGCAGGAAGTTCTTCGCTTCGTCGCCGCTGGTTCAACCAACGAACAGGCCGCCCGAGCCTTGGGAGTGTCTCTTGCGTCGATCAAGACCTACCTCGAACGGGCTCACCGAAAGTTGCAATCACACGACCGGGCCTCCGCAGTAGCAGTCGCATTGCAGCGCGAATGGCTCCGCGTCGGCGAACCGCCGGCGTCATAGCGGGCCTACTCACCGACATCAACCTCACCGACCTGAGGCGATGACCAATGAGCAATGTGCCATACGCAGTAGGGGATCCGATCCACGGTGCTGTCATCACCGGCTTGCACGAAGAACCCGTGAACGGCCGCGTGATCTCAATTGCGCCTGTCAAACGATCGACCGAGCCGATGACCTGGCGGGTAACCGCGCTGCTTCAGACCGGCCATACCGTGCACTGGATAGTCGACGACTACGGCCGAGGCGGCCAGGTCGCACCCGGCTACGTCGCGGAATCGACCGTCGCCGGCTAATGCGTTCGCGCTAATCAACCAGAGGCGTCGCGTAAAGACCGAGAAGTTACGACGCCGTGTGGCGGCGACTCAATGCAGGGGGCATCTCGTCAACCGAACGGGCGACGTTACACCGGCTGTGATGCAAGTTACGTTTTGCGTTACAACCAAAAGAAAGTCGACGCTCTGGCGTTCCTTCCTGCATCACCTGGCATACGCGAGGTCTTCCTGAAGGAACATCCAGGAAGGGGATCTCGATGAGAATCCAGCGCACCGCCAAGGCCATGGCGCGGGCAGCCGTTGTCTTGATCTGTACCGCAGCACTGATGGCCGCAGCATTGGCTGGCAACGCTTCTAGCGCCTACGCGGACGACGAG
>DASXHV010000024.1:0-9781 GCA_036488285.1 Jatrophihabitans sp.
GGTGAAGATGTGCGACTTCATCTGCCCCCCGCAGCGTCACCCGACCGTGTCGCGCCGTGATTGCCATGTCAAGTTTCACTGGACAGCCGAAACGAGCCGTTTCCACACGACCCCTCGCCGTAACATTCGCCCTCAGTTTTGCCCGGTCTGCAGCCCAGTCTTCTGTCCAAAGTGGACATTAGTGTCTGCCCTTCCCGCGCGCCGCGTGCCAACGCCGGGGATACTTGCAGGTCATACGGGGTAGAACTGCTACGTACGACTGATCGAGTCGCCCTAGGGCCGAGCGTCAGTTCGCGACGCTCCAATCATGCGGAAGCGGCCGTCGACGAGGGTTCATCCAGTGCGCCAGAGATCTCAGCAGCGCTCCAGAGTGTTAAGCGAGCCGGCGCAGTGTTAATTTCAGGTCGCAGACGTTCAGCTTCACTTGACACTCTTGAAGCAGGACTTCAACGTCTATCGAAGCTCGCACGCACGACGACGGAAGGCTCGGGATGGCGGCAGGTTCTCGCGATATCGTCGGCTACGGCGCACACAGCCCGACCCTGCCCTGGCCCGGCGGCGCGAAGCTTGCGATCTCCCTGGTCGTCAACTACGAGGAGGGGTCCGAACGCTCCTTCGCGTCCGGGGACCCCGACCAGGAGCCACTGACCGAGTGGGGCTCCTACCCGTTGCCGCCGGACATCCGGAACCTGGCCATGGAGTCGATGTTCGAGTACGGATCACGGGTCGGTGTCTGGCGCATCCTCGACGTGCTCGCGCGACACGACGTGCCGGCCACGTTCTTCGCCTGCGCGGTTGCGTTCGAGCAGGCGCCCGACGTGGCCAAGGCCGCGGTGGCGGCCGGGCACGAGATATGCAGCCACGGCTACCGGTGGGAGGAGGTGTTCAGACTCTCCGAGGAGGAGGAGCGCGAACACATCCGGCGCGCGGTCGAGTCGCTGGAGCGCACCACAGGGCAGCGTCCGCGCGGCTGGTACTGCCGGTACGGCCCCAGCGAGCGAACCCGCGCGCTGATCGTCGAAGAGGGGGGCTTCAGCTACGACTCCGACGCCTACAACGACGACGTGCCGTACTTCGTCGACGTCGAGGGCCACCGGCACCTCGTCGTGCCCTACACGGCGGACAACAACGACTTCCGGTTCTGGCAGGCAAACGGCCCGACCACCCACGGACAGTTTCTCGAGTACCTCAAGGACAGTTTCGACGTGCTCTACGACGAGGCGCGGACGCACCCTAAGATGATGTCGGTGGGGCTGCACTGCCGGATGATCGGCCGACCGGGCCGGATCGGTGCGCTCGACAAGTTCATCGACTATGCCAAGGGGTTTCCTGAGGTGTGGTTCGCGACCCGGGCCGAGATCGCGCAGTGGTGGCTGGACAACCATCCCGAGCCGGGGCCTCGACTGGATGATTCGAAGATGGCACTGGCGCGTCGGAATGGGGCACGATGACCAGCGCGGCCGAGCAGGTCCCGGATCCGTCAGACTTCGCTGTGGGCGCACGGGTGCGGGAGATACGGCAGCGGAACGGGCAGTCACTGCGTGCACTGGCCTCCGCGCTCGGCATCAGCGCCAGTGCCCTGTCCCAGATCGAAACGGGACGTACCCGCCCATCGATCCAACGTGTGCATGAGATCGCCACCGAGCTGAATATCCCGCTGAGCGCGCTGTTCGCGCCAGTGCTGGAGACGCCACAGACCGACGCCGCGCACGGCCTGTCCAGCTCGGTGAGCTACGACTCGTCGATCTGTGTGCAGAAGGCGGTCGAAGCACCGACAATTCAGCTCGAGAACGGCATCCGCTGGGACCGGATCAGCCCTAAGGAATCCGACGGTCTCTCATTCTTGCACCTCGTTTTCGAGCCGAAGGCGGGATACTCCGAGTACCTGCGGCACAACGGACGCGAAATTGTATATGTTATCGAGGGAACACTGACCTTCCATGTCGGTTTCACCGCGCGCGAAGTCAGCGAGGGAGACTCATTCATGTTTCCCTCGACAACACCGCACAAGGTAGTCAACCCGACCGAGCACAGGGCCCGCGCCTGCTGGCTGGTCCTCACCTAACCCGTTCAGCAGCGACTCAACGCACCGCTCAAACGAGCCGGTAGACCAATAGTTGCGAATGAGATGACGCCGACCCAGTTTCCTGGGAATCGGTCGCCTTCGCCCAGCCATAAGGAGAACGGCGTGGCATCTGATGCTAATGCGGCTGTGAAGATGCTCCTCGAAACCGCGAACCTCACCGTATCCGAAGAAGAGTTCGCCATATTCACCGAAAGCTATCCGATCCTGCGGTCTCAGGCCGACGGCCTCTACCTGCCACATCTCGACCCCGAGGCACCGGCGGTGTCATTCGATCCCGCCGCCGAATGAACGTCAGCCCCGCATCCCAGACACAACAGGAGCAGAGATGCCGCAGGAACTGCCGCTGACCGTCAAGGACGCCGCCGCTGCGTTGCGCGCCGGCTCGCTGAGCTCGGTACAACTCACCGAGGGCTTTCTGAACCGGATCTCCGCGCAGAACGAGTCGCTGGGCGCGTTCGTCGCGGTGAGCGGTGAGTCGGCGCTGAAGGCGGCTGAAGCCGCGGACTCGGACTTCGCCGCCGGAGTGGATCGGGGTCCGCTGCAGGGGATCCCGCTGGCGGTCAAGGACATCATCGCGACCGACGACGCCCCGACGACGGCGAACTCACGGGTTCTGGATCCGGAGTGGGGCAAAGGCGTGGACGCCCCAGTCGTGGCTCGGCTGCGTGCCGCCGGCACGGTCGTCCTGGGCAAGACCACCACCAGCGAGTTCGCCATCGGGCTGCCCGACCCGGAAAAGGGATTCCCGATTCCGCGCAACCCGTGGAACCTCGACCACACGCCGGCGGGGTCGAGCTCCGGCACGGGGATTGCGGTGGCCGCGGGACTGGCGCTGGGCGGCCTTGGCACCGACACCGGCGGTTCGGTGCGTGGTCCGGCGGCCCAGAACGGACACACGGGTCTGAAGGTGACCTTCGGCCGGGTGCCGAAGAATGGCGTGGCGCCGCTGGGCTACACATTGGACAGTGTGGGTCCGATGGCGCGCAGCGCCTACGACTGCGCGGTCATGCTCGAGGTCATGGCCGGATACGACCCCGGCGACCCGTATGCCGCGCAGGTACCGATCCCGAAATACTCCGAGTTGTTGACCGGTGACGTGCAGGGCCTACGTGTCGGCGTCCCGATGCCGTACTTCTATGACTCCCCCGAGGTGACCGACGAAGTACGGACCGCCGTATTCGCCGCGCTCGATATCCTCAAGGGCAGCGGCGCGGAGACGAGTGATGTCGTGGTGCCCTATGCCGAGCAGGCAAAGAACGCCAACCATATAACCCTGGTCGCCGAGGGCTATGCCTATCACCGGAACAACCTGGTGAACCGGTGGAACGACTACGGTCGCTACACCCGCCGGGCGCTGGTGCGCGGCGCGTTCCTGACAGCGGGCGACTACACACAGGCCCAGCGGTTTCGGTCGTTCTTCCGACGTGCGCTCGCCGAGCTCTTCGTGTCCTACGACGTGTTGATTACGCCGACCTGGCCGACACCGGCGCCGCGCAGCGACGAGATGTCCCCGGAACTGCAGCTGCGCAGTGTGAGCTTCACCGGGCCGTGGAACCTGGCAGGGTTGCCGGCCCTCGCGGTGCCGTGCGGATTCAGTTCGTCCGGACTGCCACTGTCGATGCAGATCATCGGCAAGCCGTTCGCCGAAGGCACCGTTCTGAAAGTCGCGGACGCCTACCAGCGTCAGACTGATTGGCACCTGAAAGTCCCACCGGTGCAGACCGCGGTAGCTGCTTAGGGAGTGTCTGGTGGAAGTGGATGTTCTTGTCCCGCGGCAACGCCCCGTTTTGCGCGTTCTGGACCGGCGTATTGCGACCGGAGAGCCGGCCGTGCGCTGCCGGCGCACCACCTCATACCCCTCTGACGTGCAGCTTTGCGCCGAAGACGCCCTCGGCGGAAGAGGGGACTCCAGGCAATTTTCCGCGTAATCAGCCCTTCACTCATGAGCCGGTTGGGCGAAACAATGGTGAACTTTCATGAGGAAATGCGGACAGCACGACTCGTGTTCACGCGCCTGCTCTGGATCATTCCCGTCGCGGCCGGCGTGATGACCATCACCTTCTTTGTCGGCCGAGTGTTCTCCGGGGATCCGACGAATCTCTACGCCCCGCCGCAGGCGGACGCGGCATTGCGAGCGAAGGTCCGCGCGTCGCTCGGGCTCGACAAGCCATTGATCAATCAGTACTTCACGTACCTGAAAGATCTGTTACACGGGAATCTCGGTACGTCCTTCACCACCGGCCGCGGCGTAGGGTCGGATTTGCTCGAGCGGATGCCCGCCACCCTGGAACTGGGTACCATCGCGCTGGCGCTGGGGATCGTCATCGGAATTCCGCTCGGCGTCGTTGCGGCGGTCAAGCGCGACAAATGGCCGGACTTCATGGTTCGCGTCTTCTCTCTCGGCGGTATGGCACTGCCGGCTTTCTGGGTCGGGCTGATCCTGCTCTGGCTCTTCTTCGTATCCTGGGGAATCCTGCCCGGACCGGTGGGGCGTCTTCCGGTGAATGTGCCCGGACCGCCGACGGTGACCGGATTCCTGCTCGTCGACAGTCTGCTCGCCGGCAACCTCTCGCTGTGGTGGCAGGCCGCCCGTCAGCTGATTCTGCCCTCGCTGACCCTGGGATATGGGGCGCTCGGCCCGATCGCACGGGTCACCAGAGCGTCCATGGTCGACGCACTGGAATCCGAGTACGTCCGCACGGCGGTGGCGATGGGGCACCGGCGTCCCACCATCTGGTGGTATGCGCTGCGGAACGCCCTGCTGCCGGTGCTGACCATGATCGGCACGACGGTCGGGTATCTGTTCTCCGGCGCGGTACTCGTCGAAGCCGTGTTCGGCTGGCCTGGGGTCGGCGCCTATGCGTTGCAGGCGATTCAGAACTCCGATTTCGCGGCGTTGCAGGGCTTCGTCATCTACGCGGCTGTCCTGTTCGTCGTCTGCTATCTGATCGTCGACCTTCTGTACCTGGCCATCGACCCGAGGACGCGCGCATGACCCCAACCACCCGCTCGGCGGCGGGCGTGGCGGAACCCTCCGGGTCCGGTGGCGACACGGAGACCGCCGGCCCCGTCGCAAAGACGCGCAGGCGACCCCCGCCAGCCGGCGCACTGGGCTTCCGCATCGGTGTCGGACTGCTCGCCGGCTACCTGGTGGTGGCGATCATCTCGTACTTCTGGACGCCGTTCGATCCGCTGGGCGTCGGCGGTGACGTGCTCGTGAAACCCGGGACCCCGTACCTGTTCGGCACCGATCGTCTCGGCGAGGACGTGTTCTCCCGAACGATGGTGGCCACCCGGTACGACCTGGCGATCACCGTCGCCTCGGTCGCTCTCGCGTTGGTGCTCGGCACCATTCTCGGCACGATCGGCGGCTACTACGGCAAGTTCTGGGACGGCGCGATCATGCGCGCGATCGAGACCTTCAATGCCTTTCCCACCCTGCTGTTCGCGATGCTCATCGTGTCCGCCGTCGGACCGGGAATCCTGAACATTATCGTGGTACTGGCATTCGTCGGCCTACCGTCTTATCTGCGCCTGGCCCGAGCCGAGGTCATGTCGCGCAAGACGTGGCAGTTCGCGGAGGCCGCGAGAATGGTCGGCTGCCGCTCGTGGCGCGTCGCCTTCCGACATCTGCTCCCCAACAGCATCGGCCCGCTCCTTGCCTTCACCGCGGTGAACGCCGCGTGGGTCGCCCTGATCACCGCCAGCCTCGGCTACCTCGGTATCGGCCTGCAGCCGGGTGTCCCCGAATGGGGCAGCATGATCGCCAACGGTCAGGACGGAATCATCACCGGCCAATGGTGGGTGTCATTCTTCCCAGGGATGGCCATTCTGGGAATGACCGGGAGTCTTTATCTTCTCGGCGACGGACTCGGTGACCGGTTCGACCCGAGGCGGCGTCGATGAGCGCCGACACCGCCTTCGACCCCGCCGCGCGTCACTCATCGCCTGTCCGTGAACCGATTCTTGAAATTGACAACTACGGCGGGTACTTCTCCACCTCGGCCGATCAGGCCCCCGTTCTGAAGGGCATCACGTATTCCCTTGCCCGCGGTGCGATCACCGCGATCGTGGGTGAGACCGGTAGCGGAAAGTCGCTGACCGCTTTGTCGATGCTCCAGATCCAACCCGCCAGCTTTGTGCGGACGTCCGGACGGATCCTGTTCGACGGCCAGGACCTGGCAGAGCTGGACGAGCGCACCTTGCGTGGTATTCGCGGCGCGCGCATCAGCATGGTGTTCCAGGATGCCAGGGCCGCTCTGAACCCGATCTTCACGGTGGGCCGCCAGATCGCTGACGTGTGCCGCCTGCACCAGGGCCTCTCCCGGAACGAGGCCAGGGACGCGGCCATCGCCGCACTGCGGCTGGTGCACATCCCCGACCCGGAGCGACGCGTGCGCCAGTACCCGCACGAGTTCTCCGGCGGTATGGCACAGCGGGTCATGATCGCGATGGCGCTGGTGTGCAAGCCGGAACTGCTCATCCTGGACGAGCCGACCACTGGTCTGGACGTGACCATCCAGGCCGAGATCATCACGCTCATCACCGAACTCTGCCGGGAGTCCGACCTGACCACGTGCCTGATCACTCACGATCTGGGCGTGGTGGCGGAGACCTGCGACTACGCCGTGGTCATGCGTCGGGGCGAGGTACTCGAAACAGGCACCTGTGAACAGGTGCTCACCGCGCCACGCCACGAATACACGCAGCAGCTGCTCGCGGCCAGCCGATTGGTGGACAACGCGTGAACGCCAACCCCTATCCCATCTTGCGGGTCAACGGGCTGCGCAAGCACTTCGAGGTCGGACACCCGCGCAAACGACTCAATGCGATCGACGACGTGCAGTTCGATCTGTTCCCCGGTGAGACACTCGCCGTCGTCGGTGAGAGCGGCTCCGGCAAGTCGACGCTGGCCCGGTGCATCGTGCGGCTGATCGAGCCCAGCGCCGGTGAGATCGAACTCGACGGCAGGTCCATCACCCAACTCGGCCCCGCCGGCCTGGCCCGGGTCTACCGCCGGATCCAACTTGTCTTCCAGGATCCGAACTCGTCGCTGAACCCGCGCATGACGGTGCGCCAGGCCATCGAGGAACCGCTTCAGCTGCAGCTGAAGATGAGCCGCGCGCAGCGAGCCGCGCGCAGCCGTGAGCTCGTCGCCATGGTGGGACTGGCCGACGAACACCTCGATCGCCATCCGCATCAGCTCAGCGGGGGCCAGCGCCAACGCGTCGGTATCGCCCGGGCACTGGCCGCGCAACCCCAGGTCCTGATCCTCGACGAGCCCACCTCGTCGCTGGACGTGTCGGTCCGCGGCCAGATCCTGGAGCTGCTCCAGGACCTCCAACAGACGCTGGGTCTCGCCTACCTGTTCATCACCCACGATCTGCAGGTGGTCCGCCGGGTCTCGCACCGGGTGGCGGTGATGTACCTGGGCGGGATCGTCGAGCAAGGCCGCACCGAAGACGTCTTCGCCGACCCGATCCATCCGTACACCCGCGCGCTGCTCTCGGCCGCGCCGACCGCCCGGTGGGGTGTGACTCGCGAGCGTTTCCGGTTGGCCGGTGAGATACCGAGCCCGGTCGACCTTCCCGACGCCTGTCGACTGGCCGGGCGGTGCCCGTTGGCCGAGAAGCCCTGCCACCAGGCCAAGCCCGCACTGATCCCGTTCGGTCCGCACCGTGCGGTTGCCTGCCCACCGGCGTTGGCACAGCGCCAGAGCCTCGTGGTGTGACCCTCCCGCCGAACAGCCTCGCGTTTCCCGACCCGACCGGAAGAGATCCCATGGAACTGCGCAGTCCATACAGCGGGCAACGGTCTCCCCTGCGAACCCAGGACCCGACACCGCTGCCACAAGGTCCACTCGTCAGCCGGCGCGCCGCACTGACCGGCATGGCCGGCGTGGCCGGTATGGCCGCCCTCGTGCTGGCCGGGTGCTCGACCAGCGGCGGCACCAGCGGGTCGGCGGCGAACGTCAAGGCCCCGACGAACCAACTCGTGCACGCGTGGACCTCGGACTACACCAGCCTGGATCCGGCCAACACGCTCGGTGTCGACGAGAACCAGGAGATCGGCGTCAACATCTATGAGCGCCTGCTCCAGTTCACGTTCACCCCCGGCGACAACGGCACGCTCAACGGCTTCGGCCTGGACGTCACCCCGCAACTGGCGACGTCGTGGACGGTGGACGGGCCGAAGATCACCTTCCAGCTCCGCGACGGGGTGAAGTTCTATCCGAGCGGCAACCCGATGACCGCCGAGGACGTCCGCTACAGCCTCGAGCGAATGGTGATGATTCCCGGCAACGGTCAGTTCCAGGCCGGCGTAGCGGGGCTCTACCACGCAAACCAGTTCAAGGTCATCAACCCGAGGACCATCGAGGTCACCACCACGAACCCCGCGGGTAAGCCCACGGCGGTCCCGGTCGCACTCGCGTCATTCCGGTTCCAGCAATTCGGCATCGTCGACTCCAAGGTCGTCAAGTCGCACGCGAGCCCGGACGATCCGTATGCCGCCAAGTGGATGCAGAACAACGTGGCCAGCACCGGGCGCTACTACGTCGACAGCCACCAGCCCGGCCAGCAGGTGGTGCTGAAGGCGGTACCGAACCACTGGTCCGGCTCGGAACCGGCATTCACCACCGTGGTGCTGCGCATTCTCGGCGGCGCCGATCTGGTGTCGCTCATGAAGGGCGGGCAGATCGACTACGCGGCCAAGGGATTGGCGGCGCGGCAGTTCGACCAGCTGCAGAGCAGCGGATTCACCGTGCTGCACGGTCAGACACCGAACATCCTTCGTGCCGATCTCTCGGTCGATGCCGGGCCGCTGAGCAACGTCGCGCTCCGCCAGGCGATCGCCTACGCGGTGCCCTACGACGACATCGCCAAAGTGGTTTTCGCCGGACGCGCCAGCGTCGCGACGAGCATCGTCAACCCGCAGGCACCCCAGGTCGACCCGGCGTGGGCGGTCTACCAGAAGAAGGATCCCGCCAAGGCCACACAGCTGCTCGCGGATTCGGGCACACCTGCGGATTTTGTGCTGGACATCTGGTACGGCACCGGGGTGGCGTACTACGAAGACGTCGCCCGACTGATCTCCAGCTCGCTGACCTCGGTCGGTATCAAGACGAAGCTGCAACCGCGACCGCCGGTACAGCTCATCGATCTGCAACAGGGCCGCATCCACCACACCGCGAACGACATGAGCGGGATGCTGATCACCGACGGTGTCATCTGGCTGGACGACCCGGATACGACGATCGATCTCTGGGGCAAGTCGACCGGCGACCTGAACTGGTCGCACTACGCCAACCCCGAGGTCGACAAACTGCACGCCGAGTTCCGCGACTCCGGCGATGTCGCGGCGCGCACCGCCGCGTACAAGACGATCCAAGAGGACATGGCTACCGCCGTGGGTGCGATTCCCGTTGCCGTCGAGGGTCGGACGGTCGTGACGAACCCGCATGTCACCGGGGTGACGTACACCCCGGACCCCTATGCGCGGTACGAGTACCTCAAACCGAGGCAGACCACCTGACCCGTGTGCTAGGTGACGGAAATTCACGAAGGGATGCGGTAATGGCGGCTCGGCAGTTTCATCTGGGCTGGTTCCTCGGCGGCGGGTTCGGTGTGCACGGGTGGATGGACCAATGGGCCGGGAACGTGGCACAGGACTGGATGAAACCGGGACTGATCCTCG